>CAZLWT010000019.1:2370-4591 GCA_964563325.1 uncultured Rhodoluna sp.
GATTCGGCCGGTCGCTGGCTAGAAGCCGAGTTTGAGGTAAACGGCACGCGACTTACCGCTATCAGCACCTATGTGCATTCGGGCGAGGTTGACACCCCCAAGCAGGTTGAAAAATACAAGTTTTTAGAGGCGATGAAGGCGCGCATGGCCGAACTCATCGTCACCCACTCTCATGTGGTGGTGCTTGGCGACCTAAACGTTGGCCACACCGAGCTCGACATCAAGAACTGGAAGGGCAACCTAAAAAATGCCGGCTTCCTGCCTGAAGAGCGCGCCTATTTCGATGCCTTCATGGGTCAGCAGGGTTGGGTTGACCTAGGTCGCGCAGCTCACGAGGGCGTTGCCGGCCCATACACCTGGTGGTCCTTCCGCGGCCAAGCCTTTGACACCGATGCCGGTTGGCGCATCGACTACCAGTTGGCCACCCCAAAATTGGCCGAGGTAGCAAGCAACTATATGGTGCACCGCGCCGCCAGTTATGACACTCGATTTACCGACCACTCCCCCGTGGTTGTTGAATACTCTCTTTAAACTTCGAAACTAGGATGCCCCACTTGACGCAAAACTTTGGCTCAGCCAGCAAGCCCAACTTACTTAGCGGCATGCAACCATCAGCTGGCTCGCTTCACCTCGGCAACTATCTTGGAGCCTTGGTCAACTGGACCAAAATGCAAGACGACTTCAACGCCTATTACGTGATTGTTGACCTGCACGCCATCACTGTGCCGCAGGACCCAAAGGAACTGCGCGAAAACACCAGGCGCACCGCCGCCCAGTACATTGCCGCCGGCATCGACACCGATAAGTCGGCGCTGTTTGTGCAATCGCATGTGCCGGCCCACGCTCAACTGGCTTGGGTGCTCAACTGCATCACCGGTTTTGGCGAGGCCAGCCGCATGACCCAGTTCAAAGACAAGTCCCAAAAAACCGGAGCCGACACGGCTTCGGTTGGGCTCTTCACCTACCCAATCTTGCAGGCCGCCGACATTTTGCTTTACCAGCCCAAGGCGGTTCCAGTCGGTGAAGACCAGCGTCAGCACATCGAACTGACTCGGGATCTTGCGACGCGCTTCAACACCCGATTTGGCCAAACCTTCGAGGTGCCAGAGGCGCACATCTTGAAAGAGACCGCAAAGATTTACGACCTGCAATACCCGCAGGCCAAGATGTCGAAATCGGCAGCCGACCCCAAGGGTCTGGTGAACCTGATGGACGAAGACAGCGTCATCGTAAAGAAGTTCAAGAGCGCCGTGACCGACACCGAGGCCGAGATTCGCTTTGACCGCGAAGCCAAGCCCGGAGTCTCAAACCTGCTGGGAATCTTGTCGCTGCTTACCGGCGAGAGCGTTTCGGCACTCGAAGATAGCTTTGCCGGCCAAGGTTATGGTGCACTCAAAACCCAGCTGGCCGATGCAGCTGTTTCGGTTATTGCGCCGATTCGGGCCAGAGCACATGAGCTACTGGCAGATCAGGCCGAGCTAGATCGCCTGCTGGCCATCGGTGCAGACCGAGCAAATGCTTTGGCGGAGGCAACCCTCGCCAAGGTTTATGAGCGACTTGGATTTATTGCCGCAACCAAATAGCCCTAGCCGCGAAGTTGGATTGCCGAAATAAGTGAAGTCAGCGTCAGAACGATGCCGATACCGTTTAGCACCATGATGACAATTTTTCCGGTTGTCCGCTGGTCCTTCGACGCTAACCAGATAGCAACCGAGTGAGTGGCAATCAAAAGGGCAGCGCTAGCCAAAATGAACGGCCCGAAGCCTGAGCTAATAAAGGTTCCGGGTGTCGGGTGGGAAAGCGCCGAACCGATGATCCAGAAAAAGTAGCCCAACCAAAAAATCGGCGCAACCGCCGCTGTGAGAATAATCGACCAGAGCGAACGTCGTTTGGCGGCTTGATCAGCGGTGTTAGTAAAGTCGGTCATTTTGATCTCCGTAGCTTTTGTGGGCGGCACCCGAGGCTGCACATGAGTCTCAGAATAGCGAGTTCGAGAAATAATTTTGGGCTAATGCCTGTTTAACTGCTTAGATATACAAAGTAACACAATGTTCTTCGGGGTCAGTGAAAATCTGAGCCGGCGGTATAGTCCGCGACCCGACGGGTTGCGAGTTCTGAAACTGGAACTCAAAAGCAACTCGGCGGTTGATCTGGTGAAAATCCAGAACCGACGGTTAAAGTCCGGATGGGAGAAGAGCGAGGGAAAGTTTGTGATTGTGTG
>CAZLWT010000019.1:4601-10843 GCA_964563325.1 uncultured Rhodoluna sp.
GTTTGTCGTAACTAGAATCGTGAGATTTTGGTCTTGGCAGACCCTAGTTGCCATTTCTGGCGGCCCTCCCCGAAGCGCGTTTCGACGACCAGTAAGGTTTAGGGCAAATGACAAGCAGCTTAGAGTTTGAGCAGGCAATGCGCCAGGCACTCAAACTTGCCCTGCGCGGGCCGGCTTTTGGCATCAACCCTCAGGTTGGCGCCGTGATCCTCGACCAAAACCACGATGTGATAGCCGAGGGTTGGCACGAGGGCTCTGGAACCGATCACGCCGAGGTCATGGCAATCAAAAACGCCAAGGCCGTTCTTGCCAGTCAACTAACCGAAGGCAAACTACCGCTTGGCCTAACCGCAGTGGTCACCCTTGAGCCTTGCAACCACACGGGAAAAACCGGACCCTGCGCCATCGCCCTGATTGACGCCGGCATAAGCCAGGTCGTTTATGCGAGCAGCGACCCCGGTGAAACCTCAGCCAATGGGGCGGCGACTTTGCGGGCGGCGGGTATCCGAGTAATTGAAGGTGTTCTAAAAGCCGAGGCAGATGAGCAATCTCGTGTGTGGCTGACGGCAACCAAGCAGGGTCGACCATTTGTCACTTTGAAGTGGGCCAGCAGTCTTGATGGCAGGGCAGCAGCCGAAGATGGCACCAGCCAGTGGATTTCGGGGCCGGCCTCACGTGCCGATGCCCACCTGCGCCGCAGTGAGGTCGATGCGATTTTGGTTGGCACGGGAACCGTGAAGGCCGATGACCCGACCCTTACGGCCAGAAAGCCAGACGGTTCACTCTATGAACACCAACCTTTGCGCGTAATCTTGGGAGAAACGGCCATTTCTGCCAAAAAGCGCATCTTCAACGATGACGCCGAAACCATTCAACTCTTCACCCACTCGGTGCACGGCGCCCTAGCCGAACTTCACGTGCGGGGCATTAAGCACCTGATGGTTGAGGGTGGCCCGAAGGTTGCCAGCAAATTCATCAAACTTGGTCTGGTCAACGAGTACATTACCTATTTAGCGCCCATGCTCATCGGTGGCGAGCGCACGGCTTTTGGTCGGCTAGGGATTGACACCATGGCTGAGGCTAAACATTTGGAATTCAAGGAAATGCGCATGCTCGGCAATGACATCTTTATTAGAAGCGGCGAGGGCAGCAAATAATGTTCACTGGAATCATTGAAGAACTTGGCCGTGTTGCCAATATCGAAACCCAACCAGACGCCCTGCGAATCACCATCGAAGGCGATGTAGTGACCAGCGACCTGAAGCGCGGAGATTCGATCTCGGTTTGCGGCACCTGCCTAACGGCGGTTGAAATCACCGAAAACTCATTCACGGCAGACGTCATGCAAGAAACCCTGAAGCTCACCAGCCTCAACGGCATCAAGGTTGGCGACCCGGTTAACCTTGAGCGCGCCATGACAGCTGCCACCAGATTTGGCGGTCACGTGGTGCAAGGTCACGTTGACGGCCTTGGCGAAATCATCAGCCGAACCCCTAGCGATAACTGGGAATGGGTGCGCGTACGGGTGCCTGCCCAGCTTATGAAGTACGTCGTTTTGAAGGGTTCAATCACCATCGATGGCGTTTCGCTAACCGTAAACGAACTGGGTGATGACTGGGTTGGTCTCAGCTTGATCCCGGAAACCCTTAAACTAACGACTCTCGGAAGTAAACAGCCGGGAAACAAAGTAAACGTCGAGGCCGACGTAATGGCCAAGCATATCGAGCGTTTGCTCGAGGCAAGGAGCAACAACTCATGACTGAAGCAAAAGTATTAGGTCTATCAACAATTGAAGACGCACTAGTTGCGTTGCGAAGCGGCAAACCAGTTTTGGTCGCCGACGATGAGGGTCGCGAAAACGAAGGTGACGCAATCATCGCCGCCGAGTTAGTGTCGCCCGAGTGGATGGCTTGGATTGTAAAAAACACCACCGGTTTTCTCTGTGTGCCGATGGATGAGGCCAGGGCCAACCAGCTCGAGTTGCCTGTCATGGTGCTAAACAACCAAGACCCGCACGGCACCAACTACACCGTGACCGTTGACGCCGCGAACCGCACTTCAACCGGTGTTAGCGCAACGGAACGCGCCAACACCTCCAGAGTTTTGGCAGACCCCACCTCAACACCGGCTTCGCTGATGCGCCCCGGCCACATGTTGCCGTTGCGCGCACACCCTGGCGGTGTTATAGAACGTGGCGGTCACACCGAAGCTGCGGTAGATCTGCTAAAACTTGCCGGTTTGCAGCCTGTTGCAGTAATCGGCGAGATGGTAACTGCCGAGGGGAGCATGATGCGATTGCCAGAACTTATCGGGGTTGGCGCCGAAAACGGCCTGCCTGTTATCACCGTGAAGCAACTGATCGAGTTCATTGAGCAGAACAGCATTGATCGATTTGAGAACCCAAACAACCGGATTCGCTTCGAGGCCGAAGCCAAACTTCCAACCACTCACGGCGAATTTCGTGTTCGCGGCTACTACGACATCAAAACCACAGCCGATCATGTTGCCATCATCTCGGGCAACCCTACCGGTGAAGACGTCTTGGTTCGCATGCACAGCGAATGCATCACGGGCGAAGCCTTCGGTTCACTGAAGTGCGAGTGTGGCCCGCAACTTGATTTTGCTTTGGATGCGATCGACAGCGACCCGAGAGGTGGCGTTGTGATTTACCTTCGTGGCCAGGAAGGCCGAGGCATTGGTTTGCTGAACAAGCTCAAGGCCTATGCCTTGCAAGACCAGGGCTACGACACCGTTGACGCCAACCTGGCGCTTGGTTTGCCGAGCGAAAACCGTGAATACGGTGCGGCGGTGGCCATCCTGAATGACCTAGGGATTACGAGCGTGCGCCTTCTCACCAACAACCCACTCAAGGCTGACTTCCTTGACGAGGCCGGCATTAAAGTGAACTCGTATGTTCCGGTCTTGGTCGGCGATGCCGCCGAGAACGCCGAATACCTAAAGACCAAACGCGACCGAATGGGTCACATCATTCCAACCAAAGACAAGGATCAACTTTGAGCGGCGCCGGAGCACCAAAACTTGAAATCGACGCAAGCGACCTAGCGATCACCGTAATTGTCACCAGTTGGCACACCACGATCACCGACGGTTTACTTGCCGGGGCAGAAAAGGCCCTGAAGGCCGCCGGAAACGACATTTATACCGTGGTGCGCGTTCCAGGTGCCTTTGAGTTGCCGCTGGCAGCCAAATGGGCAGCCGAGGAGGGCGCTGATGCCATCATCGCCCTCGGTGTCGTGATTCAAGGCGACACCCCACACTTTGATTACGTCTGCTCGGCAGCCACCGATGGCCTAAACCGAGTGCAGCTCGACTATGGAGTGCCGGTTGGTTTCGGCTTGTTGACCGTGACCACCGAGGCTCAGGCTCTAGACCGTGCCGGCCTTGCCGACTCGCGCGAAGACAAGGGTGCCGAAGCCGTTGAAGCCGCGGTGCTGATGGCTAGACTAAAGGCATGACTGCTATCGAACTAACTCTCAGAATTTTCTTGGTGCTTCACTTCATCGGTTTGGCATCACTTCTCGGCGGGTTCCTAACCCAAATGTCAGCCATGAAGACCGGTCTAAAAGTTGTTCCAGCCATCTTGCACGGCTCCTGGTTGCTTTTCATCACCGGTTTCGTAATGACCGGTTTGGTTTACGCCAACAAAGAAGAACCAAACTCGATCGTCATTGGCTTGAAGAGCATGATCATCACCGCAATTTTCTTCCTTGCCTATGGATACAAGAAGCGCGAAGTGACTCCCAAGTGGGTTGTTCCAACCATCGCTTTGCTAACCATCACCAGCATTGCCCTCGCGGTAATCGTTGGTGTGGTTATCGAGGCCTAGGAACTTTTTCCCGACCTGATAGGCCCTCGCAGTGGGCACAACAAGTGAACCATTGAAAAGCGACAAACCTGGCAGCGTCACACTACAACTGGGCTTTCTGCTAAGTCCCCCGACCTAACCGAGACCCTAGGTTGTAGCGTCAACTTAAGTGACACTGACCAGGTTTTCGCGTGCAACTTCAGCAACGAACCGGTGCCCCTTTGGGTTCGGTTGTTAAAGTGCCGTCATGGGTGCATCAAGCAAAACAGCGAAAAGAATAAACATCGATTCGGCCTCATTTCTTTGTCAACAGTTTTTACAACTTTGACAATACTAGATTGATGTTGGCTTTCTGGGAAACTTTGACAAAATTGGTACAAATGTTTATGTATCTTGACAAGATTGTTAAATGGTTGACTTTGAAAGGCTGCGCCAAGCCAGAATCGCGATGGATCTTTCGCTTGAGGAAGCCGCCGAGGGCATTTGCTCGGTAAGCCTGCTGTCGCTAATCGAGCGTGGCAAACGAACTCTCTCGCCCAAGGTTGCCAGGGCGCTCGAAGAGCGACTATCTGAAGGCCTAGAAGCCGCAAGCGTGGACGCTTTCAGCGATGAGTACCTGCACGCACTCGCACTTCTTCGGAACGGTGACTTTGAGGATGTGGTGGCGCTTTCCGCAACATTCAAAAACCCAATCGAAGCACGCCTCGCTTTGGCGCTCGCTCAAGAAGAAGAGCTTGATCAATTTGAAATAGCAGCCAAAGGGTTTCAAGCCGTGTTACAAAACCCAGAGGTACGACCTCATCAGATCGCCCCGGCAGCTCAAGGGCTCGTGCGCATCGAAAAAGCTAGAGGCGACTTCTATGCAGCAATCTACTGGGCCGAGGATAGTCTTCAAAATATCCGAAAAGCCGGCGGTGAAGGCAACGCCGAAATCTATCCTTTACAGGCCACGCTCTCGAGCGTTTATCTAGAAGTTGGGGATTTTGCCAAGGCCCTAGAACTAGTCAAATCCAGCGTGCCGACGGCGGATAACGATTGGAATCGAGTTATTTCACGTTGGTCAGAGGGAACAATCCTTTACACCCAGGGTAAGTTTGCCCAAGCCGCAATCCTATTCAGAGAGGCTTATGCGCTCACGCTTGAACACGACCGCAAAATGTCACAGATGCGATTGCTCCAGACCATGGTCTGGGTCGAAGCCAAATCTGACCAACTGGATTTTGCTCAGGGCAGGGCCTACCTTGAGATGGGTAAGGCGCACTTCACCGAGCAAAATGCGACCTACGATTTGGCAAACCTACTGAACACCTATGCCGTGGTTGAGCTCAAAGCCGGGGAGTTTGTTGAGGCCGAGGCCAAGGCACGAGCCTCGCTCGAAATGTCGAAGGATCTTCCTGATTTCGAGCGAGCGCACATGCTTACCGACAACGCCGAGGTTCTGCAGCACCTGATAGCACCAGATGAGGTTCGCCAGCTGCTTTCTGCCGCCCTCGGCATACTTGTGAACACCAAAGCGAACCGCGCAGTGGCCACCGTTTGGGCTCGACTGGGCGAGGTTTACAGCTCGATTGGCGACAACGATGCCGCCTTTGCCTGCTACAAGGCCTCGGTCGAAGCCGCCGGTTTGGTGCCAGCTAAGGGTCTAGAAGTTTCTTAGAACCCTAAATCAACTCGGGGTTTCAGTTCGTGGCAACTATGCCCTGCTGATTGACAGCGCCTATGCTCACGGAAACCGTGACACCCTGCAGACTGTCCAGTTCAACAACCATTGCCTTTACTTCGGCAGCATTAGTTTTGTGATTGGTTGCGACCACGACGCCGCTTCCGTCATTTGCCGGAGCCATTGAGGCAATGTCAGCAGCCAAGTCGCTAGCCGAAATAGCCTCGATGCTCTTTTGCATTTCGCACCATGAATACTTGGCGTCCACAACGTTCACCGTGATGTCTGTCGGCAAACCTTTAATCCCATTCAAAATTTCCTGAGGGATTGGGCGAACCCATGACACCGTGAAGCTTTTATCGGTGGCATTGGCACTCAGGCCGGCATAGCCCTGATCGGCACCCGTGCAGGTTTCGCTCTTTGACGAAAGCGTTGAAAAGAAATCATGAGCTGAATCGTAGGCCTTTGGGGTTGCTGATTCGTTCGCCTGGCCGGCCGTCGAAATGGCAAAAAGCCCAAGCGAAAAAACCGTAGCGGAAAGCGCAATCGCAAGGGTTCTGCGAGAAATGTGCAAATTCATTTTGTGACCCCCAAGTTATTTTGCCGTCCCCAATTGAACGACATCGTTAAGAAACGACTTACTTCAAAGACTAACTGACCATTTTTTTTTGCAAATTTGGTGCGGGGCTCAAAGCCTCTAGCGCATAAACAAAGCGGTCAAACGCCTAGTCGTGAACCACAGCCCAACCACGATCA
>CAZLWT010000019.1:10943-12607 GCA_964563325.1 uncultured Rhodoluna sp.
CGCATAAACAAAGCGGTCAAACGCCTAGTCGTGAACCACAGCCCAACCACGATCATCACCACAAAATACAGCACGTGGCCAAGCATCGCCCAGTTCAAAACACCAAGGGTCAGCCCGCGCACCAGGTCAATTGCCTGCCAAAGCGGCAAAGCCTGAATCACGGTTTGAATCCACGATGGATACACGCTCAGCGGGTAAAAGCTACCCGAGAACAAAAACATCGGCAGCAAAAAGAAGTTGATCCAGTTCATCTGTTGGAAAGACTTTAGGTACGAGGTGATTCCCATGCCAACCGATGCAAAGCCAAAGGCAATGAGCACGGCAGCCGGAATGGCCAGGATTCCCCACCAGCTCGGAACGAGACCCATGGGAGCCACAACCGCCATGAAGCCGATCGCATAGGCGAGACCACGCAGCAACGCCCAAGAGATTTCGCCGAGGGCAACATCCATCGAACCTAAAGATGTCGAAAGCATTCCCTGATACAACTTGCCGAAATGCATCTTGAAAAACACGTTCCAGGTTGAGTCATAGATTGCGCCATTCATGGCGGAGGTGGCCAAGAGCGCCGGGGTTATGTAAGCCGCGTAGCTCACCGGGTTGGAGTTGCCGTCGGTCACGTTTCCGACCAGCCCGCCAATGCCAAAACCGAAAGCGAAAAGGTAAAAGACCGGCTCAACAAAACCTGAGGCGACGATGAACCAAGTGGATGACTTGAGGGCTAGATAGGCGCGCTCCAAAACGGCGAAGGTGCGACCGGAATACACCCCGGCGCCCAGTTTGCCCGAGCGACGTTCGGCTATGGCGATCGCGCTGTCAACAGCGCTGTTTAGCATGCTCATTTGGCAAGCCTCCTAACGAACTGGCGCTGCGCCAAGTGATAACCAACGGCCATCATGGCGACCAAATACACCACGTGAACGATGATTAGCCAACCGTCTACCGGGTGGCCGTAGCTGAGAGCCCGACCCAGGTTGGTAGCGTGCCAAAGCGGCGAGATCCAACCAATCCACTGCAGGTAAATCGGCAGCGTCTCGATTGGGTAAAAGGTGCCAGAAAACATGAACATCGGGGTAATCACAAAGCGACCCACGATTGCGAAGAATCCATCGTCGTCTTTGATGAACGCGGTGGCGGCCAACATGACGCAGGCAAATGACATGCCGGCAAAAATCGAAGCGAAGGTCAGTGAAACGACGCTGGATAGCGGAATCGCACCAAACATCAGCAGTGCGCCAAGGTAAAGCAGCACGGTGAAAACGCAGCGTGCGAGGGATGCGATCAGCACACCGCCGGTGATTTGGCGACCGGTGAGCGAGGTTGAGTTCATGCCAAAGAAGGTTTTCTCCCAAACAAACCCCTCGATGGTTGGGAACGAGGTTTCATCCATCGCGGCGTTAATTGCAGCCGATGCCAAAAGCGCAGGAGCTAAAAACGTTAGGTAGCTAACCCCGTCGACGGCGTTTGGTCCAAGGTTTTTATCAACCAGCGCTCTGATTCCGATGCCAACCGAAAGCAGGTAAAGCACCGGGTTTCCGAGGCCGAAGGCAACGATGGCCGCCCACCACTTCATCATGTTGCGAATGCGGTATTCGGCAACGAACCACGCGCCGAAGCGGCTGGATTTCTTGAAATCGATGAGAGCCGGAGCGCCCGTCCAAGCA
>CAZLWT010000020.1:0-2172 GCA_964563325.1 uncultured Rhodoluna sp.
AGCGAAGGGAAGACCTTGACCGAGCAACTGTACGTAGGAATGACGCGGGCTCGATTCAATCTTTATCTCATTACGAGCCATGAACCCGAAGAGCCTATAGAGTTGGCAAACCCTGCCTGATGCTGCCCTTGCCTGAGGTTCCGGCTGCAATGTTATACATCTCGTAAACCTCGACGTCTCGCTGCAGTTTGCCCTCGACCCCGGCCAGAATGTCGCGAACCGTTGGTTCCTGCATGTGATCAATCCAGTCTTGCTTGGTTGTCCAAGCCTCAATCTGAATTAACTGACCTTCCGAGCCCTCGTTTAGGGTGTAAAACTCGCAGCCGGCCTCTTCATGCACCAGAGGTGTGATGCGGCGCATTAGTGCCCGCACGTCGTCTAAAAACTCGGGCTTTGGCGTAAAAATTGCCACCACCGTGCAAATCGAATCAACTTCCATTGGCTTGTCCATGTTCTCTAGTCCTTCTGCTTGAATACTGAATCGAATGAAGCCGCCGGGGTTTCCCAAAGCAACGAGCGCACGAACTTCAGAGATTCTTCGGCCCCGTGCAGGCGATCCATTCCGGCGTCCTCCCACTCAACCGAAATCGGACCCTGATAACCAATCGTGTTCAACGCGCGAAACGAAGATTGCCAATCGATCTGGCCACGACCGGTCGAAACGAAGGTCCAGCCTCGGCGCGGGTCATCCCAGCCCAGGTGCGAACCCAGCCTTCCGACCCGACCATCCTGCTTCCTTATAGAAGTGTCTTTGCAGTCGACGTGATAAATGCGATCGGCAAAATCGAGAATGAAGTTCACCGGGTCAATATCTTGCCAGTGCATGTGGCTCGGGTCCCAGTTCAAACCGAAGGCTTTGCGGTTATCGATTGCCTGCAGCGTCTTGACTGTTGTGTAGTAGTCATAGGCGATTTCCGATGGATGTACCTCAAGGGCAAACTTCACACCCTCGGAATCGTAGACGTCCATGATTGGGTTCCAGCGTCTAGCAAAGTCTTCGTAGCCCGCCTCGATTACCTCTTTAGAAACCGGCGGAAACATGGCCACGTATTGCCAAATCGAGGATCCGGTGAAACCAACGACGGTGTCGACCCCGAGTTTGCGCGCGGCAACAGCGGTAATCTTTAGCTCTTCGGCTGCGCGTTGCCGCACTCCCTCAGGCTCTCCGTCGCCCCAAACTCTGGCCCCCACGATGTCTTTGTGCCTGAAGTCGATCGGATTGTCACAAACGGCTTGGCCCTTGAGGTGGTTCGAAATGGCGTACAGCTTGAGGTTGTACTTTTTGAGAATCTCGAGCCGCTCCTGCACGTATCCATCGTCTTCGGCGGCCCGCCAAACATCAAGGTGTTCCCCGCTGCAGGCGATCTCTAGACCGTCGTAGCCCCAACCACTTGCTAGCTTGGCGATCTCTTCAAGGGTCAGGTCGGCCCACTGGCCGGTGAAGAGGGTGACTGGACGAATCATTTCGAGTCCTTCGTTAACTTGCAAACAGTATTGCAGGGTGGAAGCTTGTCAGGTCGCGAACCTCTACCCAGCTTTTTTCGGCGGCCGAAGTAACAACCGCATCAATCAGGGCAGCTGCCCGCATTCCGGCTTCCAGACCTGGAACTCCGTCTGGCTTTTGGCCCAGAAAGCCCTCATAGGCATCGCCGATAAATGCGTTGAAAGCATCTTGGTAGCCCTGAGGGTGACCAGATGGAACGATTGACAGCCGTTTGGCGTCATCGTGCCGCAAGGTTTCCTGACCATGCATGATCACCTGGTTCAAACTTCTGCCACCAACAAACAGCGAATCTGGTTGCTCTTGATTGAAAGTGTATGACGCTTGCGAACCATCAAGCTCGATGAGCAACTGATTCTTGCGGCCAAACGAAACCTGGCTGACGGTAAGCGTTCCACTGACGCCCCCCTCGGTTTCAAACAGTATGTTTGCGATGTCTTCGGTTTGCACTTGCTGCCCGCCGCGAGTTTCATACGCTTTGGATGTTTGTGCAATCAACCGAACGATTCGGTCACCGGTGACGAACTCCATCAAGTCACACCAGTGGGTTCCAACATCCGCAAAGGCCCTCGATGCACCACCGCTGGTTTGGCTGACCCGCCAGTTGTTCGCCTCTGGTTCGGCCAGCCAATCCTGCAGGTAGTTTCCGTGAATCAGGTGCAGCGGTCCGG
>CAZLWT010000020.1:2272-12552 GCA_964563325.1 uncultured Rhodoluna sp.
GGTTCGGCCAGCCAATCCTGCAGGTAGTTTCCGTGAATCAGGTGCAGCGGTCCGGCTTCGCCGTTCTGCAACCTGGCCCGAAGTTCCCTGACGATTGGGTAATAACGGTAGGCGAAGGGCACGGCAAAGCCGGAGCCACTTTCGGTCACGGCTTCGAAAATATCCATCGTCTGCTCGAAACTCACCGAGATGGGCTTTTCGCAAACGATCTGCTTCTTGGCGCGGGCGGCAGCAATCGCGATTTCGGCGTGGTGTTCATTTGGCGTGCAAATGTGAACCACATCAATTTCGGGCGATGCAACTAGCTCTTGCCAAGTGTTGAAAACCCTTGAGATTCCAAGCTCTTCGGCGGCAACGGCTGCGGTTTCGGGTGATGAACTTGCGATGGCATACAGTTCATGCCGGGCGTTTCGAATGGCACGTGAATGAACTTTTGCCATGAAGCCGGATCCCACGATCCCAGCTTTTAGACGGGTCTGCATGAGGTTACTTCTTTCTCGACAATGCCACTGCGAGAATGATGATCGATCCGCGCACAACTTGCTGCTGGCTGACATCTAGGCCGGCCAGGATAAGACCGTTGTTGATCAGGCCGATAAATAGGGCTCCAAACAGCGATCCGACAACCTGGCCACGCCCACCAAACAAGCTGGTGCCGCCAAGGATAACCGCGGCGATTACCGAAAGCTCGTCTCCGGTTCCCCACTGGAATCGACCCGACTGCAGTCGACCGGCGTAAAGCATTCCGGCAAAGGCGGCCGTCGTTCCCGACATCAAGAGCACGGTGAACTTCACCTTTGCGGTGTTGACTCCTGTGTAGCCGGCAGCAACCAGGTTTCCACCGGTGGCTCGCACGTGACGACCAAACTTGGTCTTGTTCATGACGACTGCACCGATGCTCACGGCTAAGATAACCCAAATCAGAAGACCCGGAATCGGCCCAAACTCGCCGCCACCAAAAATGGTGATGAACGTGTCATCTGCGATTGGAACCGGTGCCGAGGCAGTTATCCATCGCGCTACACCGACGACCAAGCCGAGCATTCCGAGGGTCACCAAGAACGATGGAACCTTGAGCCAAGCAACCAAGCCACCGCTGATTGCACCAGAAACGGCGCCAACCAAGAGGCCAGCCAAAATGCCTGGAATCAGGCCGAGGCTGTTGATGGTCATGGCGCTAACCACGGCTGCGAGGCCGGCTACCGAGCCAATGCTGAGGTCGATCTCTGCTGCGGCAATCACATAGGTCATCGCAACAGCCATGATCGAGATTGTTGCCGTCTGCCTAAAGATGTTCATCAGGTTGTTCGGGGAGCTAAAACCCGAGTCGCCAAGGGTTAGGGTAAACAGCGCGAAGACCGCGATGAAACCGATGTAGATGATGTTTTGACGCCATTCAAAACGCTTCAGCAGATTGCGGGCTGAAGTCAGAGTGGTGTTGGTGTTCATGCTGCTCCTTGAATTGCTAGTTGTAAAAATTCTTCGTTTGGTATTTCGTCGCGGTTCAGGCTCTTTGAGACCCGGCCGTCTTTCAACACCAAGATGCGGTCTGAAACCGATAGCAACTCTGGCAATTCTGAAGAAATCAGAATCACCGACTTGCCACTGTCGGCAATCTCTCGAACCAGTTCGAGAATCTCGCTCTTGGTTCCAATGTCAACTCCGGCGGTTGGTTCGTCCATCATCAAGATTTCGGGGTTGGTTCCCAGCCATTTGCCGATTACGACTTTTTGCTGGTTGCCACCAGAAAGTGACCCGACCCGGATTCCTGGGTAAGCCAACTTGATGTTGAACTGGCCGATAATTTCCTGGCTCTTGGCAAGGATCTTTTTGTTGGAGAGCAGGACTCCGCTTCGCAACTCATCCAAAAGTGGAAGAGTCAGATTCTCGGTCACCGCGTGATCTAGGACCAGGCCCTGAGCTCGTCTATCTTCCGGAATCAGCGCGATGCCGTTTTTGATGGCCTGCTTTGGGGATGATATCTGTAGCTGCTTGCCATTGATCTTTATGGTTCCGCTGGTTGGCTTATCCACTCCGAAGAGTGCGTTTACTAGTTCAGTTCTGCCAGAGCCCATGAGGCCGGCTAACCCGAGGATCTCGCCACGGTGCACCTTCAAGGAAACGTTTTGAAGCTTTGGCCCAGCTGAAAGGTCTGTAACTTCGAGCACTACTTCATCGGTTATTTTGCCCGAACGATCTCTGTGTTCTAGATGCGCGGCCGCTTTTCTACCAACGATTGCTTCAACGATTTGCTCTGGTGTAACTGATTTCAACGATTCGGTCATCACCCGTGCACCATCGCGCAGCACCGTGATTCGATCGGCTATGCGATAAATCTCATCCATGCGGTGTGAGATGTAAACGATGGCAATGCCCTTGGCCTTTAGCCTTTCAATCAGAGCGAATAGGCCTTCGGCTTCGTGCTTTGCAAGCGATGCCGTTGGTTCGTCCATGATCAGAACCTTGGCGTCCTGGGCCAAAGCCTTGGCGATTTCGGTCAGCTGCCAAAGTGCTGTCGGCAGTGACTCAACCTTGCGAGTCGGGTCGATCTGAACTTCCATCTCTCGAAAAATCTCGAGAGCTTGCTCGACCGCCTTGGAGTCGTTGATTAGACCCCACTTTGTCGGTTCGTTGGTTAGGAAGACGTTTTCGGCTACCGTTAGCGTCGGAATCAGCGAGAACTCCTGAAACACCATTCCGATGCCGGCTTTTCTAGCGGCGAAGGTGTCGGCGATTTCGACCGGGGCACCCGAGACCAAAATGGCTCCGGCGTCCTTCTGATAGATTCCCTGCAGAATCTTCATCAGCGTCGATTTACCGGCACCATTTTCGCCTGCTAGGGCGTGAACTTCACCGACGCTGACACTGAAGTCAACGTTTTTTAGCACCGGGTTAGTTCCGAAGGACTTTTCGATGCCCCTCATCTCAATGGCTGGTACAGCGTTGGTTGGCATTAGGCAGAAACCTGTCCAGTCTCGCGGTTTAGCTGAGGCACCTTGGTCCACTGCCCCGATTTAGCTGAGCGAAGGATCGCGTCATCGATGAGTGCAACCTGGTATCCATCGGCAAAATCTGGACGAACTGCTTCTTCGCCTGCGATTGCCTTGAACAGGTCATGCGCTTCGATGATTTTGGTCTCGCCATAGCCGATTCCCAAAGCTGGGATAGGCCAGAGGCTCTCGCCATTCGGGTGATTTGGGCCGGTGTAAACGGTGCGGAATCCGCGGCGATCATTGCCATCGGACTTGAAGCAAACCTGAAGTTCGTCACGGTTTTCATAGTTGAAGGCGATTGAGCCTTCGGTGCCGTGAATCTCTAGGGTGATGAAGTTGTTTCGACCCCAGGCATTGCGGGTGGCTTCAACCGAGCCGATTGCTCCGTTGGCAAACTTAAGCATTGAAAGCACTTCGTCTTCAACGTCTACCGGGCCCTTTGCAACATCAGCGCCGGCCTTTGAATTGCCAAGTGAGTCTGCGCCAGACTGCTGCAGTGGTCTTTCGGTAATGATGTGGTTTGTGAGGGCCGAGACCTCGGTCACCTCACCGGCAAGGTAGCGTGCCATGTCGAGCACGTGAGTGAGAATGTCACCTACGGCTCCCGAACCGGCAATGGACTTTTGGAATCTCCAAGAAAGTGGTGAGGCTGGGTCAGCTGACCAGTCTTGCAAGTAGGTGGCTCTGAAGTTGATGATCTGGCCAATGGCACCCTCTTCGATGTATCGCTTGGCGAGGGCAACGGCTGGGGTGCGGCGGTAGTTGAAGGCGACCATGTTGACACAGTTTGAGTCGCGGGCTGCCTCATACATGGCGGCGGCTTCTTCAACTGTGCGAGCTAGTGGCTTTTCGCAGATGACGTGCTTGCCGGCTTTGAGGGCGGCGATTGCAATCTCGGCGTGCGAGTTGTTTGGGGTGGCAATGTCAACCAGATCGATGTCTGGGTTATCGATGATGGTCTTCCAGTCACTGGTTGAGTGCTCGAAACCGAAGCGAAGGGCTGCGTCTTGCGCCATCTTGTCGGTGAACTCGGCAACCGTGTGCTTGACCGGCATGATTTCGGTTGGCCAAAAGAACATTGGAACGGCCGAGTAAGCGAGCGAGTGGGCTTTACCCATGAATCCGCCACCGATAAGGCCAACATTTATCTGCTTCATTTATTTTCCTTGCCTAAACTGGTTATAGCCCAGATGGATGGGTGGTACAGAGGGCTGGGATTTACTCCCAGCCCTCTGCTTCTTTAACTACTTCTTGAATGCTTTTGTAACCGAGGCCGGGGCGTCTGAGCTGTAGACGGTCTTCCAAGCTTCGAGTACGTTGTTGTGGTCAACTGGAAGAGCACCTAGGGCTACGAAGTTTGGCAATCCGGTCTTACCGATTACCGCACCTGCTGCTAGACGAGCTTCTGCGATTCCCTGGTCGTAAGGGCGTTGTGCACCCAAGCCGACGATCAGTTCGTTCTTTGCCAGCTGGATTGCAACGTTGGTACCTAGGTCCTGAGTTGCGATCTTTAGGTCAAGGCGGCCAGCTTCACGAGCTGCTGCCATGATGCCTTCGGCAGGTACGTCCCAGACGCCCCAGATGCCATCAAGATCAGCGTGCTTGGTAAGCATTGCGGTTGCTGCTGCTTGGGCGTCGCCGGCAAAGTCTGGCCCGCCGATACCCTTTTCTTCAACAATCTCAATGTTTGGGTACTGAGCGATTGCCTTCTTGAAGCCGTCGTAGCGCTGCTTGGTGACAAAGAAGTCTGCATCGTGGAAGATAAGGCCGATCTTGCCCTTACCGTTCAATGCTCTTGCCATCAGGTGAGCCGAGGCCTCGCCGTTTCCGGAGTTGTCAGCTGAAACTACGGCTACGTAGTCCTTGCCGCCAACCATTCCGGCTGGAACGTTGTCCATGAATACCAACTTGATGCCAGCCGCTGCTGCCTTTTTGAAGGCGGCCGAGGTAGCTACTGGGTCGGTTGGAATCGAAACGATGATGTCTGGCTTTAGTGCCATAACGGTCTCAATGTCTGAAACCTGCTTCTCTGGCTTGAAGTCGGCGTCGGTCACAGCAACAACCTCAACACCCAGGCGAGCAAACTCGGCCTTGAGTCCTACGATCTGTGCTGCTGACCAGTCGTTGCCTGCGTAGTGCATGACGATTGCTGCCTTGTAGTGTCCCGCCTTGACCTTTGCAACTTCTGCATCGGTTAGCGTGGTTGAGTCAAAGCCAGACGGGGTTTCACCGTTTGGCCCGAGGCTCAATACTTTGCCACTAAGTTCGGCAAGGGCTGCGTCAACTTGGGCCGAGATTGCGCTGTCAACTCCAGTGGTGTTGTCACCAGTTGCACCGCTCATGCTACATCCGGTAAGTGCTAGCACAACGGCCGCACTTGCCCCAATGGTGGTTATGAGTTTCTTCATTCTGAATCTCCTTGATTGGTTAACATTTTTTGATGGATGGGTGGACACTCTAGTTAGCGAAAAGACGCTCTAGATACCTCTTACTTATTTCAGCGGCAGCCTTTGGATCGCCCTTATAGGCGTCCAGTTCTACCAGCAGCCAACTGTCATAGTTGGCTCGGCGCATTGCGGCCAAGATTGCAACGAAGTCGATGTCGCCTTCGCCAAGTGGTGTGAACTCGCCGGTCTTGAGCGACAGGTCTTTGAAGTGAACGTGCTTGAGTCGGTCGCCGTAGCGATCAATTTCGGTGACCGGGTCGATGCCCGACGCCACTAGGTGCGCGGTGTCTGGGCAGAAGCCGATTGAGCAGCTGTCCATGATTTGGTGGAAGCCGTCGACGGTTTCCGAGATGGTTCCGAGGTGTGGGTGAAAGCTGCTCTCAAGACCGTTGGCTCGGGCGATGTCGGCCGCCATGTCTAGACCGCGTCCAACCTTCTTGAAGTCGTCAGACTTTGGGCCGTCTGGCCTCTTGGCTCCGCCACCGATTACTAGTCGGCTAGCGCCGAACTTTTTGGCTAGCAAAGCTGCCTGTTCGATCTTGTAAAGCTCGTCATCGAGAATCTCGTCGTAGATGAAGTTTGCGCCGGTGTAAACCGACACCAACTGCAGCCCGGATTCCGTGAGCGCTGAGAGTAGCTCATCCGGCTTGCTGTCAAAAGCGGCCAGGTTGCCATCGAAAACCTCGATGCCTTCATAGCCAACTTCGGCAATGTCGCGAATGGCCGCTTTGGTGTCTCCGTTGGTCAGGTAAAAGAGATCCTTGATGCTCGTCACGCCACCTGGATGGCCGACTACCCCGCCCCAGGTAATTGTTGAATAACCAAACTTCACGATCTTGCCTCTCTAAACGAATAACTCTGATAAATACATAATGGCGGTTCAAAGTGGACTTATGTCGATTTTCGACATCTTGTTATAGTTTTGTGACAATCTTTTCGCGAAAATCGGAAAGCGTTTTTGTCTATGCTGAACGGGTGGTTGAAATAAACAAGGTGAATGTAGGGTTCAGTTCGGGCCGACTGTTGCAGCTTTTTCGCGATGGTCAACCGCACACCAAGGCCGAGTTAGCCGAGCTGACTGGATTAGCAAGGTCCACTATTGCCCTGCGCTTAGACCCGCTACTTGCACTCGGTTTGATTGCCCCGGCATCCAGCGCCAGCTCCACCGGGGGTCGCCCATCCGCTCGCTTGCTTTTGAACGAGAGCGCATATGTTGTCGCCGGGGTTGACTTCGGTGCCACCCACGCCGTGGCTGCGATCGCCGATTTGGGCGGCAGGATTCTCGTTTCAATCGACACCAAACGTCAAATATCCGACGGACCCGAGGTGTGTCTCAGGTGGATGATTGAGGAACTTCGACACCTGCTGGGTGGTCTCGATCTTGCTGAGGACCGCCTTTTAGCCATCGGCATTGGTGTTCCTGGCCCAGTTGAGCACTCTTCGGGCAAGCCGGCAAACCCGCCCATCATGCCTGGTTGGGATGCGTTTGACATTCCCGCGAGAGTCAACCAAGAACTCAAGGCACGGGTGCTGGTTGATAACGACGTGAACGTCATGGCGCTTGGCGAAAGACACACAACCTACCCCGACGTTGATCACATAATCTTTCTCAAGGCCGCGACCGGCATCGGCTCTGGCATAATTTCCGACGGTCACCTGCAGCGCGGGTCACAGGGAACAGCGGGTGACATCGGCCACGTTCGGGTTTCCCGAGGCGACAACGTAGCTTGCACCTGTGGCAACTACGGGTGTCTCGAGGCAGTGGCCGGTGCTCCGGCAATCATCAAGAACGTAAACGCCGCTGGCTTGCCGGTGCGGAATATCTCCGATCTGATCGATGCAACCAAGCGGGGCAAGGTCGAGGCCATTCAGGCTGTGCGCCAAGCCGGCAGGGATGTGGGTGAGGTTCTAAGCACCTGTGTAAGCCTCATCAACCCGCAGATTATTGTCATCGGCGGCTCTTTAGCCTCAGCCGGTGAGCACCTAATCGCCGGGGTTCGCGAGGTTGTCTATGGCAGATCAATGCCACTCGCCAGCGAAAACCTATCCATCGTTCAAAGCAAGGCCGGCAAAGAGGTGGGCATCATCGGTGCCAATGTCATGGCAATCGACTACGTGCTCGATGCTGACACGATTGATCAGCTCGTCTCGCAATAGCCAACCGTCAAGGCTAGTTACTTTGGAATAAAAGTCCCAGGCACGTGCTTGACTACTAGAGCATCAAGAGTGATCTTTGGATCCGGCAACCTCCCCACTGGAAAGGTGCCCAAAACGATGCGGCCTCTGCAAACGCAGATGGCAACCAGTGGGAGCATGCTCCCGTTTAGAACACCTAGGGAGCAAAGCATGACCGAATATGACAAGACCTACTTCGAAGCGAGCAAGACACTCGCAAGATACGAGTCTGAACGCGAACAAGCGAGCGGCTACAACCGCTACATGATGGGCCGGCGCACCTCAGAGTTTCGCCGATTCGTAGAGCTGCAAGCCGAGAGCATTCATTCTCTTGCCGCAGTGATTGTTTCGGGTATCGATGGCCCAAAAGTCATCTGCAATTGCGGATTGGCAGTGCCGGGCAGTTCCGAGGTGATTGATGACGCCATTGCTCGCGAGCGGCTGGCTGGCACCGGTCACTGGGACCACACAACCAATGAGCTGGCGCAAATATATGTTCTCCATGGACATGTGGTCTGCGCGGGCTGCGATTTGTCACAGCCAATCGGCGAGGGTTACCCAGAAGCCGACTGGGATAAGTTGGACGCCGACCACGCAGATTGTGGCTTTGAGCGCTAGATTTCGACGGCCGACTGTTTCTGCTTGGCATTGGCTCGGTGGGCGGATTTAAGAATCGGGGATTCCAGCCACCTCCAAGACGCGGCAGCGATTGCGATAGAAATGATGAGCACCAGGCTGCTGATCAAGATCCACTGGCCCGAATCTTTCACTCCGCCGTAGACGTAGTCGGCAATAAATTTTCGAGCGATGACCTCGATGACAACGAAGTGCCACAGGTAAATACCAAAGGACAGTTTTGCTATCCAGGCAAACAACCTATTGTCCAGAAGGCGAGCCGCATAAACGCTGTGGCTTGCGAAAACTAGAGCCGCGGCTATCAAAATGGCAAAAAATGGAGAGACATACGGTTGTTGTGTGAAGGAATCTGGGGCCCCGGGAGTCAACCGCACGAGAACCAAGAGAATCGCCGAAGCCGCAGCCACGAGGAATCCAAAATCAAAGCCTCGATTAGCTTTAGTTTGCTTGGATCTCAGGTGAACAATAATCAGCGCGGCTAGCGAGCCGATTAAAAATTGCGTGAAAAAAGAGTCAATATTCCAATACGGGAGCCACTGCTTGGCTCCTCCGTCGATACCGAACTGCCAACCTTTTTGGTCGTTGTCGGTCATGAATACTTGGATTATTAACGGGTTAAGTGCTTGTAGCGCCAAGATCACAGCGGCGAGCCCCGCCACTGCGAAGGTTGTTGATTTTGCGGTTTTGATGATGAGAAACAAGACGAGTGGAAGCAGCAGGTAGCACGAGACCTCGAGCCCGATGGACCACAGCGGGCCGTTTAGCTCGGTTGGAAAAAAGGTCGAGAAGTGATAGTTGTTTATAAAGAAGAACGCTGAGACAAACTTTTGCCAATTGAACCCCAGATCGAAGACCCAAATGGCCAAGATGTTGCAGATGATCAGATTCAGCCAGAATGCAGGCGCGATGCGAGCCGCCCGACTGAGCGCATATTGCCGGATAGATGGAAACGGTTTGCTCGCGACGAACGACGCCCAAAACGGAAGAGAAAGCAGGCATCCAGACAGGACAAAAAATAGACTTACCCCTACCTCACCGCGCATTCCTAAGAATTTAAGTAACCCCATGAGCGGCGAGGCGTTCTCGGGGTTTAGCTTTTGCGCAGTGTGGTGCCACACAACTAGCAGGCAAGCTATGGCTCGTAACCCATCGGCCCCGGCAATACGACCCCTAGTTATTTCAACACTCATGGCCCTGAACCCTTCTATCGTTGTAGGTCTGCTCGTCAAGCTGGTCTCGTGACTTGCTGCGAGAACTCACCTTCGAAAACTAACCCCTGCACTTCTGCGAACAGTATTTAACGTTCGGCCAGTCTTTTGCCCACTTTTTTCGCCATTCGAATGGCAGACCACATCGCAGGCAAACCTTGGGGGCAAACCCGTTCTTAGTCTTTGCTTCGCGCATTGTTCAAGGTTAATCCATGGCTAGCCGCTTGGTGGCGGTTGCAGGCAACCGAGTTAGGCTGAACCCATGAGTGAATATTTTGACCAAGCGAAGTTCAAGAAGAATTTGAAAAAGAAGATTGCCAAGAAGGTTAAGAAGGCCGGGCGAGTTCAAATCAATAACAGAAACGGTGGCGGTTTCTACTTCCTAGGGTTTCTAGGTGCGGCCATCTATTTCATTTCGACCGCAACCGATTTTTGGGGCGGTGTGCTCGGACTTTTGAAGGCGATCGTCTGGCCAGCCTTCCTAGTTTTCGAGGCTTTCAGCAAACTAAAGGGTTAAGACCTGGCAATCAAACGCTGAGATGGCAGTGGCGCCTCTCTAGCAGACTCGGCTGTTGAGATGCCTATAAGACTTCGACCGCAGTGACTTCGATTTTGAGGCCCTTGCGATAGTTATTTAGAAACCTCGAGTAGCCGGCCACATCAGCAGAATTTGGATGAACCGTCAAAACGGATTCATCTTTAAAAACCACGTCATTCAAGTAGTCGGATAGTTCGCTTTCACCGCTGACAGCGAAGGCGGCAAGGATGGCCGCGCCCCATGCGCCACCCTCAGATGCGCTCTTGGCGACCACAACCGGCAC
>CAZLWT010000021.1:0-1514 GCA_964563325.1 uncultured Rhodoluna sp.
CCAGGGTGAGCGCGAGTTCACGCGTGACAACAAGTCACTCGGAAACTTTGAGCTCAGCGGAATCGCCCCGGCACCTCGTGGCGTTCCTCAGGTTGAGGTCACCTTCGACATCGACGCCAACGGCATCGTGCACGTGTCTGCCAAAGACAAGGGCACCGGCAAAGAGCAGTCGATGACCATCACCGGTGGTTCCTCGCTTCCCAAGGAAGACATCGAGCGCATGGTTCGCGAAGCGGAAGAGCACGCGGCCGAAGACAAGCAGCGTCGTGAAGAACAAGATCTTCGCAACGGTGCCGAGCAACTGGTTTACCAAACCGAGAAGCTCATCAAGGACAACGACGAGAAGCTGCCGGAAGACGTAAAGTCTGCCGTGCAGACCGACGTCGACGCTTTGAAGACCGCGCTCGCCGCAGACGACATCGAAGCCGTGAAGACAGCCAACGAAACCCTGATGCAGTCACAGCAGAAGCTTGGCGAGGCAATCTACTCGGCACCGCAAACCGAAGAGGCAGCAGCCGAATCAGCCAGCGACGAAGACGTGGTTGACGCCGAAGTTGTCGACGACGAGCCAGCAGCTGACTCACCAGCCGCTGACGAGAAGAAATAATGAGCGACTCTAAGGCTCCACAGGCCAACGAGCCTGAGGACAGCGCAGCCGAGCAAAACTCTGCCGAAACCCCGAACGCGCAGGCAGATTCTGACGGTGCTGCGTCTTCAGCAGCGAGTCAGGATTCTGCCGACGAGCTGGGCGGTCTCGAGAAAGAGTTAGAGCTTGTGAAAGACCTGCAGCGTTTGCAGGCCGAGTTCATCAACTACAAGGCCCGCGTCGAACGCGATCGCGACCTGTCACGTCAAAACGCCATTGCCGAAGTGCTTCGCGCATTTCTTCCGGCGCTTGACGACCTAACCCGTGCCGAGGCACACGGTGACCTTGAGGGGTCACCGTTTGCCGCGGTGGCCACCAAGCTTCGTGCCTCTGGCGAAAAGTTTGGGCTAAAGAGTTTTGGTGCCAAGGGTGACAAGTTTGACCCAGCCATTCACGAGGCCCTGATGCAGACCCCTTCTGCCGAGGTCACCGAGAACACGGTTGGCGACGTCATCGAACCCGGTTACCTTTTGGGTGAGCGTCTCGTGCGCGCAGCCAAAGTAGCCGTTTTCATTCCAGCCGAGTAAATAACTTCAACTAAGAGGATTAGCTGACCGATGGCAAGTCAAGATTGGTTCGACAAGGACTTTTATAAGATCCTTGGCGTTTCTAAAGACGTCTCGCAGGCCGAGCTCAAGAAGGTTTACCGCAAGCTGGCAAGGCAATTTCACCCGGATTCCAACTCGGGTGACTCAAAAGCCGAAGCACGCTTCAAAGAAATCAGCGAAGCGTATTCGGTACTTTCCGATGCCGAGCAGCGCAAAGAATACGATGCGGTTCGGGCAATGGGCGGTGGCGCAAGATTCAGCGCCGGCGGCCAAGGCGCGGGCACCGGTGGCTTTGACGATATGTTTGGAAACCTCTTTGG
>CAZLWT010000021.1:1614-12147 GCA_964563325.1 uncultured Rhodoluna sp.
GCGGCCAAGGCGCGGGCACCGGTGGCTTTGACGATATGTTTGGAAACCTCTTTGGCGGTGGCCGCGGTGGTGGTCGCGGCCAAGGGGGCTTCGGTGGAGCCCCGGGCTTCGAGAACCTTTTCGGTGGCGGCGGTGGTTATGGTCCGCAAGCCGGCTCAGACATCACTGCCAAATCGACCATCAACTTCATCGATTCGGTGAAGGGTGAAACCATCAAGCTTCACTTTGAGGGTCGCGAACCAATCTTGGTCAAGATTCCGGCCGGGGTTTCCGACGGCCAAAAAGTAAAACTGCGAGGCAAGGGTAACCCTTCGCCAAACGGTGGCGAGGCCGGCGACCTGGTGGTCACCGTGCACGTCAAGCCACACCCGGTCTTCAGCCGCGACGGCAACAACCTGCGAGTCACGGTTCCCGTCACCTTTACCGAAGCCACCCTTGGTGCAACCATTCAGGTTCCCACCCTCGGCGGCGAACCGGTAAAGCTTAAGGTGGCACCTGGCACCCCAAACGGTCGCGTTTTGCGAGTCAAGGGTCGCGGGGTGGTGACATCCAAAGTTGAAGGTGATCTTTTGGCCACGGTCGAAATCGCCGTGCCATCGCATATCAGCGATAAGGCAGCCAAGGCGCTAGCCGAGTTTGATGCGCTGTTGCCGCAGGAAGACCCGCGGGCTGACCTGCTTTCCAAGGCCGGGCTGCTCTAGGAGCGATGATGGAAGACATTCACGAAAACACCCCGCTTTTTGTGATTTCGGTGGCCGCCGAACTGGCCGCGATGCACCCGCAAACTCTGCGCCAATACGACCGCATGGGTCTTGTGAAACCAAGCCGCACGGTTGGGCACTCCCGGCGCTACACGATGCGCAACGTGGCTCAACTGCGCGAAATCGCCCGACTTTCGGCCGAGGGAGTCAGCCTCGAAGGCATTCGGCGCATTTTGGAACTGGAAAATCAGAACCTCGAACTCAAAACTCGGGTTCGTGCCTTAGAACAAACTCTGGCTAACGAAATGATGAACCGGCCTGGGGCCCGGGTCTTCGCGGCCGGTGAAAAAGGGGTCGAAAGCCTAGCTCACGGCAAACGCCCAACGCGCGCAACTTCGGTGGTGCTTTGGCGCGCTAAATAGCCACGCCTACCGGCGCTGACTAACGGTTCAACGGGGAACAGGAGCAAAAGTGAAAGCTGCAAATCAAACGGGTGAAGAACAAGAATCGGCCCTGCAAAAATTTGGCGTCAACCTAACCGACATTGCCAAGAGCGGAAAGCTTGACCCGGTGATCGGCCGCGACGCCGAAATCCGCCGGGTTTCGCAGGTGCTTAGCCGCCGCACCAAAAACAATCCGGTGCTAATTGGTGAGCCGGGGGTTGGCAAAACCGCGGTGGTCGAGGGTCTTGCCCAGCGCATCGTGGCCGGCGACGTTCCAGAATCTCTCAAGGGCAAGCAACTGATTTCGCTTGACCTGGCGGCCCTGGTTGCCGGTGCAAAATACCGCGGCGAGTTCGAAGAGCGCCTCAAGGCAGTGCTCGCCGAGATCAACGCCGCCGAGGGCCAAATCATCACCTTCGTTGACGAGTTGCACACCCTGGTTGGTGCCGGGGCGGCAGACGGGTCGATGGATGCGTCCAACATGCTCAAGCCAATGCTGGCCCGCGGTGAACTGCGCCTGATTGGCGCTACGACCCTTGACGAATACCGCGAGCGAATCGAAAAAGATGCCGCCCTCGAGCGCCGCTTTCAGCAGGTTTTTGTTGGCGAACCATCGGTTGTCGACACCATCGCGATTTTGCGTGGCCTAAAAGAGCGCTACGAGGCGCATCACAAGGTTGCCATCGCCGATAGTGCCCTGGTTGCCGCCGCTAATCTTTCGAACCGCTACATCACCGGTCGTCAACTGCCGGATAAGGCCATCGACCTGATCGATGAGGCAGCCAGTCGGTTGCGCATGGAGATCGACTCGGCTCCGGTTGAAATCGATGAACTGCGCCGGGCCGTTGATCGACTCAAACTAGAAGAGCTCGCGCTAGCCAAAGAAAAAGATGCCGCCTCTAAAGAGCGGCTCGAAAAATTGCGCGAAACCCTTGCCACCAAATCGGTCACGCTCAAAGATCTAAATAAGCGCTGGGAGGCAGAGCGCGCCGAGCTAAACAAGATCGGTGAACTCAAAACCAAACTCGACTCGCTAAGAAGCGCGGCCGAGCGTGCCCAACGCGAAGCCAACCTAGAACTTGCATCAAGGCTGCTCTACGGTGAGATTCCGGCCCTCGAAAAGCAGTTGTTGCTGGCGGAGTCTGCCGAGGCCGCCGATGTCGACCGCATGGTCAACGATCAGGTTGGCGAAGACGATATCGCCGCGGTGGTTTCGGCCTGGACCGGCATTCCAACCGGGCGCCTGTTGGCCGGCGAAACCGAGAAGCTCTTGCAGCTCGAGGCAGAGCTTGGCAAGCGCCTGATTGGTCAAAAGCGTGCCGTCAAGTCGGTATCCGATGCGGTTCGTCGCACCAAGGCCGGCATTTCTGACCCAAGCCGACCAACCGGCTCGTTCCTGTTTCTTGGTCCAACCGGCGTTGGCAAAACCGAGCTCGCCAAATCCCTCGCCGCCTTCTTGTTTGACGACGAAAAGTCGATGATTCGCATCGATATGAGCGAATACGGTGAGAAGCATTCGGTGTCACGCCTCATCGGTGCGCCCCCGGGGTACGTGGGCTATGAACAGGGCGGTCAACTGACCGAGGCGGTTCGCCGCCGGCCATACTCGGTGATCTTGCTTGACGAAATCGAAAAGGCTCACCCCGAGGTATTCGACGTTCTGCTTCAGGTGCTTGACGATGGCCGGCTAACCGACGGTCAGGGTCGAACCGTTGACTTTAGAAACGTGATTCTGATTTTGACCTCGAACCTCGGCTCGCAGTTTTTGATCGACCAAGAACTCACCCCGCAAGAGCGCGAGGCCGGCGTCATGGCGCTGGTTCGAGCCTCATTCAAACCCGAGTTCATCAACCGTCTTGACGACGTGATTGTCTTCAGCACCCTAGATCGCAACGAGCTCGGCCAAATCGTCGAGCTGAACATCGACCGGCTTTCCGCCCGCCTCGCCGAGCGCCGCCTGCAACTTGCGGTGACCCCGAGCGCCCGCGGTTGGCTGGCCGAGCACGGTTATGACCCGATTTACGGTGCCCGCCCGCTGCGCCGCCTGATGCAACAGCAGATCGACGATAAGCTCGCCAACCTCTTGCTTTCTGGTGCGGTGGCCGACGGCTCGATGGTCATGGTTGATGTTGCGCCCGACCAGTCCGAGCTCAGCGTGCAATCGGCCGACCTCTAGACCAGCCAGATAGCAACCGATAACACGATGGATACTTCGCCGACCGCCGAAACCGTCAAGGCCCAGCTGCAAGAACTGGCAACCCCCGCAAGGGCCGCCGCCTCGCAGCGCTACTTCAAGACCGGGCCCGGCCAATACGGCGAGGGCGACGTGTTCATTGGGGTCACGGTGCCGGACGGGCGCAAGGTGGCCAGGGCCAACCGGGCGCTGGCGCTGGCCGAAATCGAAAAACTGGCCCAAAGCGCGATTCATGAGCATCGGCTCTGCGCCCTGCACCTGTTGGTTGACCGATTCAAGCGCGGCGATGTGGCCCAGCGCGAGCAAATAGTCGAGTTCTATCTGGCCCTGGTCGATGCCGGCCGAGTGAATAACTGGGACCTGGTTGACACCTCGGCGCCATATATTTTGGGCGGCTGGCTCATCGGCCGCGACCCGAGCCTGCTAACCCAACTTGCCGCCAACCAAGAACTTTGGCACCGCCGCGTGGGCATCATGGGCACGTTTGGCTTGATTGCGGCTGGCGAGTCATCCATCGCGTTAGAAATCTGCGAATCGGTGCTTGAAGACAAACGCGACCTGATTCAAAAGGCCGCCGGCTGGATGCTTCGTGAGGTTGGCTCCCGGGTTTCTAAAACCCAGTTGCGCGATTTTCTGGCAAGCCACGCCGCCATAATGCCGCGCACCATGTTGCGCTACGCGATTGAGCACCTCGATGCCGATGAGCGCAAACGATGGATGTCGGTTGCCCGTCAGTCCAAGTCGACCACCACCGGAACGTGATCGCTTGGCCCCTCGCCCTTGCGTTCGTTGCGGTCAATCTGCGCCGCGGTTACCCGCTCGGCAAATGGCTGGTTGCCCAAGATGAAGTCGATGCGCATGCCTTCGTTGCGTGGGAAGCGAAGCTGCTGGTAATCCCAGTAGGTGTAGCCCTCAGGCAGGCGCTCGCGCACCACATCGGTCAGCCCAATCTGTTCGAAGGCCTCGAAGGCTTGGCGTTCGGCGGGTGACACGTGGGTTGACCCGGCGAAAAAGTCGATGTCCCAAACGTCGGTGTCTAGCGGGGCAATGTTGAAATCTCCCATCAGAGCAAGCGGTTGGCTCGGCTCATGCTCGACCCATTCGGCGGTGGCGGCAGCCAAGCGGTCTAGCCATTCGAGTTTGTAGGCATAGTGCGGGTCGTCAAGCGTGCGACCGTTTGGCACGTAAAGCGACCAAAGCCTCACCCCGTCGAAGGTGGCGCCGAGGGCACGGGCCTCTTCGGCCAGGTCTTTGCCAAAGCCGGGCATTTCGCTAAAGCCAACCTCAACGTCTTGGGCTTCGATGCGGCTGGCGAAGGCAACGCCGTTCCACTGGTTCAGCCCGTGCATCGTGATTTTATAACCGGCCTCTTCAAAGGCGGCGGTTGGAAACTGCTCTGGTTTGCACTTAATTTCCTGCATCGCCAAGACGTCGGTGTTGGTTCGAACCAACCAATCGGTCACCCTTCCGACTCTGGTGCGAATGCTGTTTACGTTCCAAGTGGCTATGCGCATTCCTTAAACTTAAGGCATGACCTTCACCTCAGCCGCTAAGCCCCGCCTTGTCGAACTAATCAAAGAACTAGCCGTGGTTCACGGCCGCGTCGCGCTCTCCAGCGGGCTCGAAGCCGATTACTACGTCGACCTTCGCCGAGCCACCCTGCACCACGAGGCGGCGCCGCTAATCGGTCAGGTAATGCTTGATCTTTTGGATGCCGCCGAGGTCACCGACTTTGTTTCAATCGGTGGGCTAACCATGGGCGCCGACCCGGTGGCAACCGCGGTTTTGCATCAGGCGGCGGCCCGCGGCCGAGCCATCGACGCCTTCGTGGTGCGAAAGGCCGCCAAGGCCCACGGCATGGGTCGACAGGTCGAAGGCCCAGACGTTGCCGGCAAAAAGGTGGTCGTTGTCGAAGACACTTCCACAACCGGCGGTTCACCGCTGACCGCTGCCCGTGCCCTCGAGGCGGCGGGAGCCATCGTGGTTGCCGTGGCAACCGTTGTCGATCGCAACACCGGGGCCCAAAAGGTCATCGAAGATGCCGGCTATCGCTACCTAACTGCAGTCACCCTGGAAGATTTAGAGCTCGGTTAGCGAATACCCACTATTCCCCTGGGGCATCCAGCGCGGTAAAATTGAACCCATGTTGCTAAAAAAGCGTTCGGCTGTCGCGGTATCCATCGTTTATCTTCTATCGGGCGCTCTGATTCTTAGCGGTTGCGCCAGCCTTTCGCCAAGCAACTCGGCCTCCGACACTCCTAGCCAAACCCCAAGCCCAACCCCGGTTTATGTGACCGCACCGTTGACCGGCATCAAGTTTCTTGAGGGCACGAACCCTTACCTTGCCGGCCCGGCCGTCATGGGCAAGATTGACAACTCGCCAGAGGCCCGGCCCCAGGTCGGCTTGAACCAGGCCGACGTCGTTTATGACGAAATGGTCGAGGGCGGCATGACCCGCTTTTTGGCGGTTTGGCACTCGCAACTGCCAGAGCAGTTTGGTCCGGTTCGTTCGGTTCGGCCGATGGATCCTGACATCGCCTCGCCGTACATCGGAATCCTCTGCTTCTCGGGCGGCCAGGCGGCCTTCGTTAAGGCAATGGCCAAGACTCGCGTTTTCAGTGCAACCGAAACCAACCAGCAGGCCGACAAAACCTTCAAGCGCGTCACCGATCGCTTTGCACCGCACAACGTGTTTGTGCACGCCATCAAACTGCAGCGCCTGCACCCAAACATCGCGGCCCCTGCGGCCCAGTTCTCTTTCGCAGACACCATGGCCGGTTCCTCCGCTTTCATGACCGGCAGCCCCGTGAAGCTTTTCACCGTGAATTTCCCGGCGGCCAACCCAACCTGGACTTGGAGTGCAACCGCAAACGTCTGGCTACGCAGCTATGACAACGACAAGCACATCGACGCCTTCGATGGCAGTCAGGTGTCGGCCAAAAACGTGGTCGTGCTAAAAACCAAAATCGACCGGTCGTACAAGGACTTCAAATACGGTTATGTGCCACGCACCATCTTGATTGGTGGCGGCTCGGGCTATGTCTTTAGCGGTGGCAAAAAGATCAGTGTCACCTGGGTCAAGAACGCCCAAAACGATCCTCTCCAGCTGCTCGACTCAAAGGGCCAAGAGGTCATCATGACCGCGGGAAACACCTGGTTTGAGCTCATGCCGAAAGACGTCGGAAACCTCGACGTCGTTGCCCCAAAGCCAACTGCCACCCCAACGGCAACGCCAGCCAAATAGCGGCGATTCATTGGCGGCAGGCGCCACCAAAAGCGACTCAGTCGGTTGCCGGCTCGGTTCCCGGGCGGCGCTCCCAAGGGGTTTCACTAAGCAAAGTCGGGTCAACCAGTTCGCTGGCTCCGGCCTCCTCGGCAATAATCTCTTGGATTTTGCCGGCGGCTTGACCGGGGAACGGCATGGCTGCCTCGCGCAAGCGTTGCAACTGTTCTTCGCGACCCGGAATGCCGTTTTCGCGAATCGAGGGGAAGACCTCGAGAAACTGCTCAAAGCTCGACACCCGCAGGTTGGCTTCGGCGGCTATTTCGCCAAGCCTTGTAAAGGCCCAATGCCCAGGGTTTTCTAGATAGACCCCGGCCTTACCGGTGATCAGCGGGTATTCGGCCAAGAAACTGATGCCGTCAGATACCAGCAGATCGGTCTGTCGAAACAGCTCAGCAAAGTCCCCGCCGTTATCAATGCCGGTGTTCGGCAGCGCGTTCCAAGCTTCCAACCATTGGTGCAGGTGACCCGCCGCCACGACACCTCGATCAACCAGGGTGCCAAACAAAAACGGGTGCGGGCGCAGCAAAATATCAATGTCCGGGTTCTGCCTCGCCCAATCAAGCGCCGACTCATGCATCTGGGCAAAGACCCCAAAGTTCAGCCATTTCGAGTCATAACTGTGGTGCGGTGCCCAGATCACGCGGTATTTCCGCGATGGATACGATGGCCACGCCACAGACTCAACCGCTTCAGCATCGCTCTGGCCAGTACCGTTCGCCTCGGCCAGCAGCGAATCCAGCTTGGGGCTTCCGACAAAGTGCACGTGTTCGTTGCCGCGTTCGGTGGTGGCGTAGGCGTGCAAGAGTTCTTCGTCCGGAACAAATACGTGCGAGGCCAGCTGGTGGCTTCGCTGGGTGAAGAGGTGACTTGCCATGCCCTCGTCGCCCGGCTCATGAACCAGCGGCAGTGAGTAATAGGGCACGTAGCAAACCCGAGTGAACTCGACGAGGTGATCGACCCGATACATCGGCTGATAGTTGCGCTGCCACGGGTAGTTAATGAACAGGTAGTCGGGAGCGATGGCTTTTAGGCGTGCCAGCCCCTCGGTCGAATCGGTGTAGTCAAAACGCAGGTGTTCAACCCCGGCCTGGCTTAGAAACTCCGAGATTTTTGCTTCGTCGCCGTACCCGTTGTCTCCGGTGAGTTTTCGCGGAATCGAAATGACGGTGACCTCAAAGCGCGGGTCGGCTTTCATTAGTCGCCAAACCTCGGCAAGGCTGTCCCAGGCTTCGTGGTACAAAACCAGAAAGGCTACTTTGATCGGCATGCTTTAGTTTGCCATCTTTGGGTCAACAACCAAAGAAGCTGGCTGTAATGTCTTTAGCGCTCAGGCTCTAGATTTCTTGGCTAAAGCCGTGCAACCACTCGCGCAGGTCGGGGCCAATGTCTTCACGGTCAACTGCGATGCGCAGGGTGGCCTTGATGTAGTCCAACTTGTCACCGGTGTCATAGCGACGACCCTTGAAGATGACTCCTCGCATGCCACCGGCACGCTCTGGGTCTTTCGCGGCTGTCAAAAGCGCGTCGGTCAACTGAATTTCGTTGCCGCGACCCGGTTTGGTTTCTTCCAGAACGTCAAACATCTCGTAGCGCAGCACATAGCGCCCGATGATCGCCAAGTTCGATGGCGCTTCTTCGGTGGCTGGCTTTTCGATCAGGTCAAAAATCTTCACAACGTCGTCTTCGTCGGTGGCTTCAACCGAGGCGCAACCGTAAAGGTGAATCTGGCTTGGGTCAACTTCCATTAGCGCAACTACGTTGTCACCGGTGGCTTCGTGCACTTCGAGCATGCGGGCCAAAAGCTTGTCGCGCTCGTCGATGATGTCGTCACCTAGCAAAACCGCAAATGAGTGCTCGGCGATGTGGCTCTTGGCACGCAACACTGCGTGGCCTAGACCGTCTGGGTCGCCTTGACGGGTGTAGTGAATGTCGGCCAGTTGCGAGCTGTGCTGCACCTTGGCAAGTTTGGCGTGGTCACCCTTGTCGTTCAGGGTGTATTCCAATTCGGCAACTCTGTCGAAGTGATTCTCAAGTGTGTTTTTGTTGCGGCCGGTGATCATCAGAATGTCTTCGAGTCCGGCGTCTACTGCCTCTTCAACAACATATTGAATGACGGGCTTGTCAACAATTGGCAACATCTCTTTTGGCATTGCCTTGGTTGCAGGAAGAAAACGGGTCCCCATTCCAGCCACTGGAATAACTGCTTTTGTTACTTTATAAGGGTTTTTATTTGTGTTACTCATAGCGTAATTCTACTTAGAAAAAGATTTTTAAGTCGACCTCTTCGAATCTGGGCGCAGTCGGTTTTGAGTAATAGCCGAGCCCCAAAACACAGTATCCATCGCAATGCTCAAGATTCGGTCGAGAACCGTAACCACCACAGCAAGGCCCGGGTTGATGATTACCGACAGCATTGCCAACTGCACACCTTCGCGCACGCCAAGCCCGGCCGGCGCAAAGACCGCCAGCATCGAAAGCGCGTTGGCCAGCGAGGCGCAACCGACGACGTAAAAGATTTTGCCGAGGCCAATCTCGGGGGCAACTGCAAGCACGAGGAAATAAAAGGCCAGCCCGTTTAGCAGCGATGAAACCAGGAAGGCCCCGACGCCGTAGCCAATGGTTGCGGTGCTCGGCAGGCTTGCGGCGTCGAGCTTTTCTTTGCGCACCTTGAGGTACATGAACGCGGTGAGTCGGTTGAAGAGCGGTGGGTAAACCGAGATCAAACCTACGATGGATGCCGCCACCAGCAACACAACCCACTGTGACCCAAAGTTTTGCACCAGTGGGTCGAAGGCCAAGATCAGCGTGGCCGAAATCATGAGCGCGATGATTTGCAGGGCGCCCTCAAGAAAACTTGAGATTCCGAGCTTGGTTTTTGAAAGCCCGAGCTTGCTTGCGAAATAGATTTTGCCAACGATCCAGGTGACGCCGCCGGGCAGGTAGCGGCCCAACCAAGATTTGGCATAGACCGCGTAAAGCTCGCCGTGGTGTCCTTTGGTTTGGGCGCCGAGGCGGCGCATCAGAAACATCCAGATGCTGGCATACCAGTAGCGCAAAACGATTGCCGCTACTCCCGAGGCCGCAATCCACCACCAGTTGGGGCTTAGGTCTTTGAGGCCGTTCCAGTTAATTTTGCTGAGGTATACCCAGGCGAAGACTGCGATCAAAACGTAGAAGACGATTGGAATCACGCGGCCAGCTAGGCGGCGCAGGTTCAACGTGCCCGATGAGTCTGTCAACCGAAACCTGCTTTCTTCAAGGCTAAAATTACCCTAACAATCGAAAGGCTTTCTCTTGACCGCTGAAAAGCTAAAGTTCGGCGATTTCTGGGACCGGTTTCAGGCAGCCGAAAAGCGCGCCGGGGCCTTTGACCTAATCATCAGTGGCGTGCAGATTTACCCGATGCTGCGCGTCAAGATTTTCTATGCCCTTGCCCAGGCGCTTGGCATTTATGACGACCCGCATCCGGCATCCGAAAAGCCGGTCGAGCAGGTTGGTGGGCCACTACCGGCGATGGATACTCTCAAGCCCGCGCCCGTCATCGTCATTCCGTTCAATCGTTTGGTTGCCGGTGCCGAGCCTTACAGCGATCGCATCGTTGAGCTGCTTGAGGCCGCGGGTGATAAGCCTTTGGTGCTCAAGTATGTTGACCCGGAGGCCCAGCTTGACCTCGCCAGATTGCGTGAGGCTTTTGCGGCTCGTTTTGAGGAACAGGCGAACGAGCTTCTTGCGGTGCAACACAAGTTCAGAAAGTCGCTGAACCGTGCCGAATCTAAGAAGCGATGGGCCGCTTTGATTGGCGAGCTCGAGGCCGAGTTTGCTGTGAAGTTGCCGGCCTTCGAACCTTATCCGTATTGGCTGCTTCGACATTCGATTATTGACGAGCTTGGTTTTGGCGAGTTTTTCGGC
>CAZLWT010000022.1:0-12118 GCA_964563325.1 uncultured Rhodoluna sp.
TGACTGGAGCCTTTCAATCTTCGTCCTTGCTTGGCCCTGGTAGTCGGCTGCAGTCGATTCCTCGGTGATGTCTAGAACATCGAGTAGGTGGTGCTCGATGCCTCTGCGTTCATCGAGTCTGATTTTCGCGGTACCGACATCCATGCCACGATAAAGCTGCATCGAGTCACAGTTGACAATCGCTGCCTTGCCTCCGGACCTATTGATTGCCTGAGCGATGTCAAGTGCAAGACTAGATTTACCCGTCCCGGTGGGACCCACAACAGCAATCAGGTTGCTGCTAATCGTCATTAGTGGCCCGGCTTGCGAAGACCCGGCAAACCCAATGAAACGGTAGCCTTGGCAGCTGGGGAATCAGAAATCGTGGGAACCGCGCAGCTGGCAGCCTGCGCCAGATCCCAAGCATCCCCGGCGGCACTTCGTCTAAGACTCAGCACTGCTCCAGGCTCGTGGTCGGCTAGCAGGTGGTAAGGCGCGGCCTCGGTAATCTTCACCGTGACAAAGTCCCCCGGTCTTGGAACTGGAGAGCCATCGGGTAGGTCAAAATGAACCAACCGATTGTCTGGCGCCCGGCCGCTGATTCGATGAGTGTGCTGATCTTTTCGGCCCTCATTGGCCACCAAAATCTCGACGGTCTTTCCGATCTGATTCTGATTCTCTTTCCAAGCAAGATCATTCACCAGCACCAGTAGACGTTCGTATCGCTCCTGAACAACCTCTTTAGGCACTTGCTCGGCAAACTCGGCGGCCGGGGTACCCGGGCGCGGTGAGTATTGAAAAGTGAATGCGATGGCGAACTTTGCCAACTCAACAACCCTCATGGTGTCCTGAAAATCCGCTTTGGTCTCTCCCGGAAATCCGACGATTATGTCGGTGCTGATTGCCGCATCTGGCATCGCCTCACGGACTCGATCTAAAATTCCTAAGTACTTCTCGCTGCGATAACTGCGCTTCATTTCTTTGAGCACCTTGTCGCTGCCCGATTGCATTGGCATGTGAAGTTGCGGCATGACGTTGGGGGTCTCAGCCATCGCGGCAATGACGTCATCGGTGAAGGCGGCTGGGTGCGGGCTGGTAAACCTGACACGTTCGAGACCCTTTATTTCACCGCAGGCGCGCAATAACTTTGCGAAGGCTCCACGATCACCGAACTCGACACCGTAGGTGTTCACGTTTTGACCAAGCAGAGTCACCTCGACAACTCCCTCGGCAACCAATGCCTCTATCTCGGCGAGAATCTCACCTGGTCGGCGGTCCTTCTCCTTGCCTCGGAGGCTAGGAACGATGCAAAAAGTGCAGGTGTTGTTGCAACCAACCGAGATGGAAACCCAAGCGGCATAGGTTGAATCGCGTTTGGTTGGAAGGCTACTCGGGAAGACCTCTAGTGACTCCAGGATTTCAATCTGAGCTTCCTCGTTGTGTCTAGCTCGCTCGAGCAGCGCAGGAAGTGAACCTATGTTGTGGGTTCCAAAAACCACATCAACCCAGGGTGCTTTCTTGATGATGGTGTCTCGGTCTTTTTGAGCGAGACAACCGCCGACGGCAATCTGGAAATTAGGGTTCTCTTCCTTGCGTTCAAAGAGTTGACCCAGGTTTCCATAAAGTTTGTTGTCGGCGTTTTCGCGCACGGCGCAGGTGTTGAACACCACTACGTCGGCGGTTCCGGGCTCGCCGGCAATGTAACCGGCGTCTTCAAGAAGGCCAGCAAGTCGTTCGCTGTCGTGGACATTCATCTGGCAGCCATAGGTGCGCACCTCGTAGGTGCGAGTCTTGGTTTGGTTCTCAAGCAAAGAGGTCATTAGACCTATGATTTTACCTCTTGCTGCTCGACGAATCTAATAGCGAGGGAAACCACGCTGTGTTGGTATCCCTTTCGAGAGAGGAAACCGGAAAGACGGCGATACCGGGTCGCTGAATCAAGCCGAGAAACTTGCGACCAGCGCCGCATGACTAGCTCTTTAGCCTGCTCGAACTCGTCATCGTCGGTTATCTCTGAAAGGCTGCTTTCCGCTATTTCAGCAGGAACTCCCTTGTCGATTAGTTCACGCTTGATCGCAGACTTGGAAAGACGCCCCCGGATTCGCCGATTATTTACGATTACCTCGGCAAAGATAGCGTCGTCGATCAGACCGACCTCGGTAAAGCGCTCGATTAGCTCGTCAACTATGGGCAATGGGTGCCCCAAATCCAACATTCGCTGCCGCAAATCCTTTGAGGATTTGAAGCCACGATTTAGCATTCCGAGTAGGTCTTGGCGCACGTCCTCGGTTAGTTGCTCGATTGAAACTAAGCGAGGTGACTCGTCAAAAGTCTGTTTTGCAGATCCCGAGTCACCTCGCTTTTGAAAAGCCATGGTTATTTAGCGTTCACTGTCTTTGGAAGCAGGATTGTCGGCTCTACGGTCTTGTCGGCCTCTTTAGGCAGATCCTCAACCGCACGCGGCACACCGATTCCAAGTTTCGTCTTGATCTTCTGTTCGATTTCATCAGCGGTCGCCGGGTTGTCGAGCAGGAACTTGCGAGCATTTTCCTTACCCTGGCCCAGCTGAACGCCATCGTAGGTGTACCAGGCGCCAGATTTCTTAACGATTTCCTTCTCAACACCGAAGTCAATCAGGCTGCCCTCGCGCGAGATTCCAACACCGTAGATGATGTCGAATTCGGCCTGCTTGAATGGTGCGGCCATCTTGTTCTTAACAACCTTCACCCTGGTGCGGTTTCCCACGGCCTCGGTGCCATCTTTTAGGGTCTCAATGCGGCGGATGTCAAGACGCACCGAAGCATAGAACTTCAGCGCCTTGCCACCTGCGGTGGTCTCTGGTGAACCGAAGAACACACCAATTTTTTCGCGTAGCTGGTTGATGAAGATTGCGGTGGTTTTGGTGTTGCTCAGGGCTCCGGTTAGCTTTCGAAGGGCCTGCGACATCAAGCGAGCCTGAAGACCCACGTGGGTGTCACCCATTTCTCCTTCGAGTTCGGCGCGTGGCACCAACGCCGCAACCGAGTCGATGACGATGATGTCGATCGAACCCGAGCGAATCAGCATGTCGGCAATCTCTAGTGCCTGTTCACCGGTGTCTGGCTGGCTGACCAGGAGCGCATCGGTGTCCACGCCAAGCTGCTTGGCGTATTCAGGGTCGAGGGCGTGTTCGGCATCGATGAAGGCGGCCGTGCCTCCGGCTTTTTGGGCATTGGCGATGGCATGCAGAGCGACCGTGGTTTTACCTGAGGACTCTGGGCCGTATACCTCGACGATACGACCGCGAGGCAGCCCGCCAATTCCAAGAGCCACGTCCAAGGCGATTGATCCGGTGGGGATTACCTCGACCGGCGCTCGTTCATCCGAACCCAGGCGCATAACCGAGCCTTTTCCAAACTGACGGTCAATTTGCGCAAGCGCGGTGTCCAGTGCTTTTTCGCGATCCGATGGTGATGGCATTGAGTCCTCGTTCTCTAAGATTTTGGCAGCAGTTGTTTTTGTGTTGCTATGACACTAGGTATTGGCTCTGACATTTCAAACTGAAACCCTTCGGATGTTCAGTAGGTGTTCTAGAAACTGCTTGTTAGTACTCTAGCAATTTTCGAACAAGATTTCGGATAAAAATCTATTCGGCGTGTCGTTTCTTCGGGTTTTTGTTCACACCGAGCCAGCGCTCCTTAGGCACCCCATTGGCCAGACAAACCGCCTGCCAAACCTCTCGCGGGTCAACGCCCGCCATTAGGGCCGCTTTCGCTGTGCGGTCCCCCAGTTCGCTCAGAACCAGGTCCTGCTCAATCACAGCCGCGTAGCGCGCCCCGAACTCATCACTCATTCGGACCTTAAATTCACTCAAACGCACTCTATGACATTACCTTCTGCAGATAAAAAAATCCCCGGTCACCCACTATGGGTGACCGGGAAATTTTAGGAAATTTAGACCCGACCGCTCATCAAACTTGCGTCGAAGTGGGCCACCAAGTCAGCTGGAACGGTATCTGGTATGTGCATACCGGACATGGACGAGTTGGCGTTTGCTCCCTCGCTCACCGCAAGACGATCGCTAACCCGGCGCAAAATAACCGATAGTGGAACATCGAGGGCGTCTGCCACGGAAGCAAGAATTTCGGATGAGGCTTCTTTTTGACCGCGCTCAACTTCGCTCAGATAACCGAGTGCAACGCTTGCGCGCCCAGCAACCTGACGAAGGGTGCGTCCCTTTTGCAGGCGGTAGTCCCGAAGAACGTCACCTATTTCTTGACGTACCAGAATCATTGGAGCCTCCTTACCGTTGGAACTTAATCGGCCATGATTAAGATTCTCTGCTTCACACTCTATCGACTGCTACCGACAAAGATAACCCCGTTTGCTGAGTATTTGCTGTTAGAAACATAAACTTCACACAACAGCACTCAACTTTGAGCCGTACCCTATTCAACCAGCAGCGCCGAGCAAACCTTCCCAGAGGTGCAAAACTGCCGCGTCGACCGACTGAACCCGAATCGCTGAGCGGTCTCCGAGAAAGTGATGCGCGAAAACAGCATCCATCGTCGAATATTCACCCGCGGCCGAAATCGCTATGAACACGGTGCCTGCCGGATGCCCGTCCTGCAGTTCAGGCCCGGCAACGCCTGTGGTGGCAACGCCAATCACTCGGCTGGCATCAATCCCAAGTTGATCGGCTAGCCGCAATCTGACCCCCGAGGCCATTTGAGCGGCCACCTCGATGCTGACCGCACCCTGGTCGCTCAACAGCTGGCTTGGCACCCCCAGCAGCGAGTGCTTGAGTTCGGTTTGATATGCGACGACCGCCCCTAGAACAACCTTCGAGGCGCCAGGCACATTGACAAGCTCGGCGCACAGGGCGCCACCGGTCAGCGATTCGGCAACGGCCAGCGACAACCCAAGACTCTCGAGGCTGGCCAGTAGCTTTGCCGTTAGGTCAGACAACCTAGTCTCGACTCCGCCAAGCCGCAATCAGGTACTGCGCGCCCGAAATCATCGTCAGCACAAAGGCAACGTAGAGCAAGGCCTGAATCAGCACATACATCCAGGTGCCGAAATAGTAGTCGAAGGGCGAGAGCAGAAAGCCCACCGCAATGCTTTGCATGATGGTCTTCAGCTTTCCGCCACCCGAGGCGGAAATGATGCGACGGCGAATCACCGCGAAACGGAACACTGTGATGCCGATTTCCCGAATCAGAATCGCAATCGTGACCCACCAGTAAACCTCGTTCAACAGCGAAAGGCCCACGAGCGCCCCACCGATCAGAGCCTTATCGGCAATCGGGTCCAGGATTTTGCCAAGATTAGTGACCAGGCCGCGCTTGCGGGCGATCGCTCCGTCGAGGCCATCGGTTGATATCGTCACGACGAAAAGCGCAACGGCCCACCAACGATTGAAGTCTGACTTTTCTGGAAAGGCGAATAAAGCGGCAAGGAAGACCGGGACCAGAAGGATGCGAACCGAAGTGATCGCGTTTGGCAGATTCCACTGACTCACCCGTTCTGCTTGCATCACAGGTCACGCCCCGTCAGAATCCAGGCATCTTCGCCTTCGTCATCATCGTCATCGTTGGCTCGCGGAATGAAGTCATCCAGCTCGCCGGCCGCTAGCGCACCCTTGTCGATTTGTTCGGCAGCCTGAGCGACCGCGGGGGTAGCCTGCGCACCAGGCTCGCCGCGCAGCTGGGCCAACACCAATGGAAGGTCTTCGGGGGTCACCAGAACATCTCTGGCTTTGGATCCCTCACTCGGGCCAACGATTTGCCGAGATTCGAGCAAATCCATCAATCGACCGGCCTTTGCGAAGCCGACCCGCAACTTGCGCTGCAGCATCGAGGTTGATCCGAACTGCGAGTTAATAATGAGTTCGGCTGCCTGCAACAAGACCTCTAGGTCGTCACCGATGTCGGCATCAACCATTTTTCCAGCCTGCGGGGCCGCAACATCCTGGCGGTACTCCGGCTGCATTTGCGCCTTGACATGCTCAACAACCGCGTGCATTTCGGGCTCGCTAATCCAGGCGCCTTGAACCCGGATTGGCTTATTTGTTCCCATCGGAGAGAACAGGGCATCTCCCTGGCCAATCAATTTCTCGGCCCCCGACTGGTCGAGAATAACCCTTGAGTCAGTGAGCGAACTGACCGAGAAGGCCAGCCGGCTTGGCACGTTGGCCTTGATTAGACCCGTGACAACATCGACCGATGGGCGCTGGGTTGCCAGCACCAGGTGGATTCCGGCGGCTCTTGCCAGCTGGGTGATTCGCACGATGGAATCTTCGACGTCGCGTGGTGCAACGATCATCAGGTCGGCAAGCTCATCGACCACCACTAGCAAGTAAGGGTAGGGCTGCAGTTTGCGATGACTGTTTTCGGGCACTTTGACCTCGCCGGCAACAATGGCGCGGTTGAAATCGTCAATGTGCTTGAACCCGAAGCTTGCCAGGTCGTCGTAGCGCATATCCATTTCCTTGACGACCCACTGCAGGGCTTCGGCAGCCTTTTTAGCATTGGTGATGATTGGAGTGATCAGGTGGGGCACGCCCTGGTAGATGGAAAGCTCTACGCGCTTCGGGTCAATCAGCACCATTCGAACCTCGGCCGGTTTTGCCCGCATCAAGATTGAGGTGATCATCGAGTTCACGAACGAGGATTTTCCGGCACCGGTGGCGCCGGCAACCAAAAGGTGAGGCATCTTGGCCAGGTTCGCAACCACAAAACCGCCCTCGACGTCTTTGCCGATGCCGATGGTGAGCGGGTGCTTGCTTTGGGTCGCAACGCTGGATCGAAGCACATCGCCGAGCGACACGATTTCGCGGTCGGTGTTTGGGATCTCAATTCCGATTGCCGAACGCCCCGGAATTGGAGCCAGGATTCGAACCTCGTTGCTGGCCACAGCATAGGAAATATTGCTCGATAGCCGAGTCACTGCCTCGACCTTGACGCCGGGTGCAAGTTCAACCTCGTATCGAGTGACCGTTGGACCCCGTGAGAACCCGGTGACAACGGCTTCAACCGAAAATTCTTTGAAGACGTTGGATATGGCTGCCACGATGGTGTCGTTTGCTGCGCTCTTGGTCTTCGGTGGGGTTCCGGCAACCAAAACGTTTACGGTCGGCAAGAGGTACGGACGAACCGCACGCGAGCCTTGCTCGAAAGCATCCTCCTGCGGGGCCGGTTGCTTCGTTGCAGCAGCAGCCGGCTGAACTGGCTGAACGGTTGGCGTCACGAAAGCTGGCTCGGCAAATAATCCATCGAAATCTTCAACCGGGGCAACCTGTTGTTGCGAGGTGACCAAGGGGGTTTCGTAGGGCTCATCGGCCGCTGTCTTCTCGCGGCGCCACCAGGGAACCTTGGTGCCGTCAAAAGCGTCTATTTCCGTCGCCACCGGCGCTGCGTTCACAACTTCCGGTTGGGCCTCACCGAATAGGTAGACCCAAGTCTGACGCAATCTTGGAACCACCATGCTCGGCGAGGTCTTGGTGAGTATCAAAAGCGAAACGAAGGTAAAGATTGCCAGCACTGGGGCCGTACCCCAAATCGTGAGCCAACTTAGGAAAGGAACCGAGATGAGCCAGCCGAAGAGCCCTCCGGCCTTCAAGAGCTGCCAGACCCCGGCGTCTGGGGAAACCCAGGTCATGACGGGCTTGGTGTGAACCGGGTTGAAAATGTGGAAAAACCCACTGACCGAGGTCAGTAAGAGGAAAAGCCCAACGGCGATACGGCCGTTGTCTTTGACGCTTGCTGGGTTTCGCATCAGGTAAATGGCGAAAACGACAAGCAAGACCGGAAGAACCGGCGCAATCCGCCCGAAAAGCAAACCCGAGGTGTAGGCATTTAGGCTCTTCACCCAAACGACTTTGGGAACAAACCAGGTGAATACCGCACCGGCCACGCCAAGCAAGAAGAGGAAGAAACCGAATCCATCGCGACGTTCATGGGCCTCAATGGTGTCTTTGCTAAACGCCCTGGCCGCAGCGCCCACCAGATGTGCAAAAAACAGGTAGACGGCAGCTAGTGCGCGAAAGAAACCACCCGAGTTTGGATTTTTAGCCGCACCCCTGGCGCCTCGGGTTGCCGGGGCAGCCTTCGGTCGCGACTTAGCCGCCGGTCGGGAGTTAGCCGCTTTACGCGGCGGGTTTGTTTTGCGGGTTGCCATTAGACAAAACTAACATTTAGCCGGGTCAAATGCCCCGAGTCAATGAAAGTTCGCGAGCGTTTTACTATTCTGCAATCACCACGGGAATGATCATCGGCCGGCGACGGTGGGCTCGGTTCACCCAGGTTCCGATGGTTCTGCGAATAATCTGCTGCATCGCGTAAGTGTCTCTGATTCCCTCAGCCGCGGCTTCGGCGAGCGCCCGCTCAATCTGTGGCAGTACGTCATCGAAAACGTGATCAGCCTCGGCAAAAGCTCGAGCCCTGATTTCTGGCCCAACCTTCACACGACCGGTGAGTGGGTCGATGACAACAAAAATCGAGATGAAGCCCTCTTGAGACAGCGTGCGGCGATCCTTTAGGTCATCCTCGGTGATCTTGCCAACGGTCTTGCCGTCAACATAGAGCAAACCGCACTCAACGGCTCCAACCACCTCGGCCTTGCCATCGACCATGTCGGTGACCCAGCCGTCTTCACCAACGATGATGCGCTCGCTCGGCACTCCGGTGAGTTCGGCCAGTTTGGCATTGGCAATCAGGTGACGGTATTCGCCGTGCACCGGCATGACGTTCTTGGGCTTCAAGATGTTGTAGCAGTAAAGCAACTCCCCCGCCGCCGCGTGACCGGACACGTGAACCTTGGCGTTACCCTTGTGAATCACGTTGGCACCGAGCTTGGTCAATCCGTCGATGACTCGGTAGACCGCATTTTCATTACCTGGGATGAGCGAGCTGGCAAGAATGACTGTGTCCCCAACGCCAATCTCGATGTCGTGCTCGAGGTTAGCCATTCGAGCCAGTACTGCCATTGGTTCACCCTGTGAACCGGTCGACATGTAAACCACCTGGTCATGCTCTAGGTTGGCCGCGTGCTTGAGGTCAATCAGCAGGCCGTCTGGGACTGTCAGGTAGCCCATGTTTTCGGCAATCTGCATGTTTCGCACCATGCTTCGACCAACCAGCGCCACTTTGCGGCCGTGGGTGGCAGCGGCGTCAAGCACCTGTTGCACTCGGTGCACGTGAGAGGAGAACGAGGCGATGATGACGCGTTTCTTGGCACGACCGATGACGTCTTCAAGCACCGGGCCGATGTCTTTTTCAAGCGGGGTGAACCCCGGAACATCGGCGTTGGTTGAATCACACATGAACAGGTCAAGACCCTCTTCGCCAATCCGCGCGAAAGCACGCAGGTCGGTGAGGCGCCCGTCAAGCGGAATCTGATCCATCTTGAAGTCACCGGTGTGCAGAACCGAACCGGCCTTGGTGCGAATCATCACGGCGAGGGCATCTGGAATCGAGTGGTTGACCGCGATGAACTCTAGGTCGAACCCTGCGAATTTTTCGCGCTGCCCTTCGGCAACCGTCAGGGTGTAGGGAGTGATGCGGTGCTCTTTCAGTTTCGCCTCAACGAACGCCAAGGTCAGCGCCGAGCCAACCAACGGAATGTCTTGTTTGAGCCTCAAAAGATACGGCACGCCACCGATGTGATCCTCATGGCCGTGGGTGAGCACGATGCCGATGATGTCGTCGAGTCGATCGCGCAGGTATCCAAAGTCAGGAAGAATCACGTCAACACCGGGCTGGTGTTCCTCGGGGAACAGCACGCCACAGTCGACGATCAGGATCTTGCCGTCGATTTCGAAAACGGTCATGTTTCGGCCGATTTCACCGATGCCACCGAGTGGGATGATGCGAAGAACGCCCGATTTTAGTTTTGCGGGCTGCGGAAGGGTTTGAACCATTGGGTTCTCTTTTCTAGCGAGTGGTGCCAGCCACCTTAGGCAGGGCACCACCGGCTGCTGCGTTGCGGTCTGGACGGAAATTCTCGAAACTGAGGCCGGCGACTTTGCCTACCTTGTCGATATCGGCTTCAATGCGGGCGGCTTCGGACTCTTCCGGGCCAACCAGTGGTAAACGAACCCGCGGGCTGTCAATCAGACCTAGGCCGTGCAAAATGTATTTGACCGAAACGGTTCCGGGAACGTGGTTCATCGTTGAGCGCACTAGGGGCTCAAGCGAGTTGTGGACCTCTAGGGCGTGGTTGAAATCGTTGCGGTTCGTGGCATCCACAATTTCGCGGTAAGCCATCGGTGCAATGTTTGAGGTCACACCAATCAGACCGGTTGCGCCAATCGACAGGTGAGGCAAAACGTTGGCGTCATCTCCGCTGAAATAAATCAGGTCGGTTTCGTTCATGATGCGCGATGCCTGAGCCATGTCGCCCTTGGCGTCTTTCACGGCACGGATGTTTGGGTGCTTGGCGGCGCGAAGGAAGGTTTCGTAGGCGATTGGGATTCCGGCTCGGCCTGGAATGTCATACAAAATGACTGGCAGGTCGGTTGCATCGGCGATCATTCGGAAGTGGGTCAGCACGCCGGCCTGAGTCGGCTTGTTGTAGTAAGGGGTCACGATCATCACGCCATCGGCGCCGGCCTTTTCGCTGAGCTTATAAAGCTGCATGGCGTGGGCGGTTTCGTTTGAGCCACCACCGGTAATCACCTTGGCTCGCCCGGCAGACACCGACTTAGCAACCTCCACCAGCTTCAGCTTCTCGGGGTCGGTCAAAGTGCTGGTTTCACCTGTGGTTCCCGTCACCACGACACCATCGGCGCCGTTAGAAATGACATAGTCGATGTGGCGTTCGGTGGCAGCCCAATCGACCTCACCCTCCGAGGTCATCGGGGTGACGAGTGCGACCAATACCTGGCCAAAAAGATCTTTGTGGTTCTGCGACATGCGTTAAGACTATCGGTTGCAATCGATTGACTTAGCGTCTTGCCTGATGCAGTCTCAGAAGGTGAACCTACTGCCAACGAAGTCTGACCTGAAAGATTTGGGTAGGTCACCACTGCGTGATCTGCTTGCTGGCCTGACGGTAGCCGTGATTGCACTACCTCTGGCATTGGCCTTTGGGGCGGCTTCGGGTCTCGGCCCAGCCGCGGGAATCACAACCGCCATCATCGCCGGAGGCGTGGCGGCCATTTTTGGCGGCAGCAAACTGCAGGTTTCTGGCCCAACCGGGGCCATGACGGTGGTTCTGATTCCGGTATTTGCCAGCTTCGGTGCGCAAGGGGTCTTGCTTGTTGGATTGATTGCCGGCATTTTGCTAATCGCGATGGCAGTGTTGAAGCTCGGCGCTCACGTGCACCGCCTGCCAACGGCCCTGATCGAGGGCTTCACCGCTGGCATCGCCGTCATCATCGCGCTGCAACAGTTGGGCAACCTGCTTTGGGTCAAGCCCGCCGGTGGTCAATCCATTTTGAACTTCGCCTTCGAGGCAATCGGGCTGGCTTTCAAATCGCTGAACCTGACCGCGCTGATCATGGGTTTCTCGGTGGCCTCGTTCATTTTGATTTGCGCAACCTTCTGGCCAAAGGTTCCCTTCTCGATAATCGCCATTGGCCTGGCAACGGCAGCCGCGAACCTGTTTGACCTGAAGGTCGAGCGGATCGGCAGCATCCCAGCGGTTATTGGGGTTTGGGATCTTGGTTTTCTAAAAACCACTCATTTGGTGGCTCTGCTGCCAGCGGCCATCGCCGTTGCTGTTTTGGCGGCACTCGAGAGTCTGCTCTCGGCTAGGGTTGCCGACCGCATGCGCGGGGCTGGGGAGCACCATGACCCGAACCGTGAAGTCTTTGGGCAGGGCCTTGCCAACATCGCGGTTTCACTCTTTGGCGGGGTGCCGGCCACGGCGGCACTTGCCCGCACCGCGGTGAATGTCAGGGCCGGGGCAAACTCAAAACTCGCGGCATTTAGTCACGCGGTGTTTTTGGCCGGCATTGTGCTTTTGGGTTCGAGCCTGGTCGGTCAGATTCCGCTTGCGGCTTTGGCCGGGGTGTTGCTTGCCACCGCAGCCCACATGGTTAAGCCCGAGGAGTTGAGACGCACCGCCAAAAACAGTTGGCTGGATCTCATCATTTTGACTGCCACCTTTGCGGTCACCGTGTTTGTTGACATCATCTCGGCGGTGGTCGTCGGGCTGG
>CAZLWT010000023.1:0-12014 GCA_964563325.1 uncultured Rhodoluna sp.
CCCTAGCCGGCTACCACAGCAACGAGATCGTCGACCTAAGTGAAGGCCCGGCCCGTTATGCCGGCTGGTCAACCTGCTATCGGCGCGAAGCCGGAAGCCACGGCAAGGACACCCGCGGCATTTTGCGCGTGCACCAGTTCAACAAACTCGAGATGTTTAGCTACATCGAGCCAGAGCAAGCCGAAGCCGAGCACGCCAAGTTATTGGCCTGGCAAGAAGAGATGCTGCAGAAGTGCGAGTTGCCCTACCGTGTGATTGACACCGCTGCCGGCGACCTTGGTTCTTCGGCCGCCCGCAAGTTTGATGCCGAGGCTTGGGTTCCATCTCAGGCCAGCTACCGCGAGCTGACCTCCACCTCCAACTGCACCACTTATCAGGCACGCCGCCTGAACGTTCGTTACCGCCGCGAAGACGGCAAGACGGCGAACGTTGCAACGCTCAACGGAACCCTGGCGACAACGCGTTGGCTCGTGGCTATCCTAGAAAATCACCAACAAATCGACGGCAGCGTTCTGATTCCCAAAGCCCTGCGCCCATACCTGGGTGGCCAAGAGCGCATCGAGCCAAAGCCGAGCAAGACATCAAAGGCGGGCGCCTAATTTCTGACTTCACGGTGACCGGCGATGATCGTTGGTTGATTGCGATTGACATCGACGGCACGCTTGTGCACGACGATGGATACCTCTCGCCCGCCGTGGTCAAAGAGGTGCAACGGGTCAGCGCGCTCGGGCACGAGGTTGTTATCGCCACCGGGCGTTCGGCGGCTAACGCGATTCCAGTTATCAAGGACGTCGGGTTTATCAATGGTCACGCCGTCTGCTCAAATGGAGCAGTCACAGTTGAGGTTGATCCGCAAGACGCTCAGGGGTATCGCCCAATCGAGATCATCACATTTGACCCATCCGAGGTGCTGACTCAGCTAATCGCCAGCTTGCCCGACGCCCACTTTGCGGTTGAAGACGTCGACGGCACATATCGCTTTCACAAGCCGTTCCCGACCTACGCGCTCGGTGAGCAAAATATTGAAACGCCGCTGGATGAGTTAATGCACCACCCGGTTAGTCGCGTCGTGGTTTTGTCACCCGAGCACGACGTTGATGACTTTCTGCACCTCGTCACTAAGGTAGGACTGCATTCGGTCAGCTATGCGATTGGCTACACGGCGTGGCTAGACATTGCCCCCAGCGGGGTCACCAAGGCCAGCGCTCTAGAAAAGATTCGCGAGCAGCGCGGAGTCTTGCCACACCAGGTTGTGGTTCTTGGCGACGGTCGAAACGATATTCCGATGTTTGAGTGGGCGATTGCCGGTGGTGGCTTGGCGTTCGCCATGGGCCAAGCGCCCGAAGATGTTAAGTTGGCTGCCAGTGCAACCACGGCCGCGGTTGAGGAAGACGGAGTGGCCGAGGTTTTGGCAAGCTTTGAAGGCATCCTCTTTACCCGCAACTAGCTCTAGTCAAGAGGGTCCTGTCTCTTCTAAACTCGGTCTCGGAAGCCTGTCCGAGTGGCCGATGGAGCTGGTCTTGAAAACCAGTGAGCAGCGATGCTTCGCGGGTTCGAATCCCGCGGCTTCCGCCGTTTGAGCCATTCCCCAGCCTTTGCCCCGGGGAATTTTCGCATTAATCAATCGCCTTGCACGTTTCTCTCGGCAATCTCGCGAGACCCTCGCAGTTTATGAAAGAAATCTCAATTTCTTTGCTCTTCATTTCTTGAACCCAGTAGAAAAGTCTTATTGGGGATGCACATGGTCATTGTGCAATCAAATCAAGGGATTGGGGATCCAAAGTGAATCGGCTTTATCGAAAGAAAATTATTGGCGGATTTACCGCCGTTCTAATGTCTATTGGAGCCCTGGTCTCAACCTCTGCCCCAGCAAACGCCGTTGTGCCTACCTGTTCAGCAGCTGCAGTAGCGGTGACGCCACTTCATGGCGCTTCGTTCCTACTCGACGGCACCGCACCCGGCTACAACAGCGGTTTGATTGGCTACTCGGTGTCTTCGTCTACCGGGTTCACCAACCTCGGTGTGAGTGTGGCCACAACTGGTCCTGTTTCACTCGGATCTGGGCAGCCTTCCAGCCAGACAAGTGGCGCGGTAGCAGCTGGGGCAACTGGCTACTCATACTTCTTAGCTCAGGCACCAACCACCGCAACCACCACCGACAGCAACATAACCGTGACTGTCTCGGATGCCAGCGTTGCAGTTTGTACCTTCAGCGATGTGATTACCGATGTGATTGACAGCATCAAGGCCAATGCCAACAAAATTAACTCCGTTTCAATCACCCCACCGGCTTCCACACCAGCGGGTGTCGGTGACATGGTCGATGTAAAGCTCACCGGAAACACCGGAACGATTGGTGCTGGGCCTGACGGAACTTCGCCGTTGGTTTTCTATCCGGTTGTGACGGCAAACATTTTCCATGCCGACGTTTGGCAGATCACCGATGTCGAGTTCAAGAGCCTGTTGTCCGATAACTCGGTAAACACCGCTTGTGGAGTCAGCGGGTTCTTGTCCCACCGAATCGAATGGCACACGGCCGGATCGATTGACACCAAGGATTGCAAGGGCAAGTACGAGCTTCACTTCATGATGACGCCTCGCGCAGGAGCCATGGACGAAACCGTTGGTTCGCCTTCTATGGCGCAGCCATTCTCGTGGATTTCATCTGGTGTAAACATCAAGCACACCAAAGGCTTCCCAGCCTTCGCAATGCCATTGTTCACCAACAAGGTTGCTCCTTCGATTCTTACGACGAGTTTGTCGGATGCTCAAGCCTGTGCTTCTTACAGCGCAACGCTCACGGCCGATTTGGGCTCGGGAAACCTCTCGAGCGCGGGCAGCGGTTGGGCAGTCACCACCGGTGCACTTCCAGCCGGACTGACTCTCGATTCCAAGACCGGAGCAATCACCGGTGAAACGCTAAGCACGGGTCTGTTTACCTTCACAGTCACCTTGACAACTAATAACGGGCTAAGTGACACTCAAGAACTTTCAATCAACGTTCTTGCAGCGACACCGCCAACGGTTAGTACTTCTAGCTTCGCCGCCGGTGTTCTAGGAAGCAGCTACACGGCTACTTTGACAGCCACTCCGGGAACCGGAATGATTCCAAGCACCGGAACGGCTTGGACGATCACCGCCGGTGCTCTTCCAGATGGTCTGACTCTGGATGCCGCCACCGGTGGCATTAGCGGAACGGCAACGGCATCCGGGCTATTTGGGTTCACGGCTACCGTCACCGACGAGTGTGGCTTCACCGGTAGCAAGGCTTTGTCAATCAGCATCGCTGGTGCGCCAACTATCACGACTACCTCATTGCCAGGTGGCCAAGTTGGAACCTCATACACCCAGACGATGGCAGCAACCGGTGGTTTCGGAAGCACGATTCCAACTTCAGGAACCGTTTGGGCAGTCACCGCTGGTGCCTTGCCTGATGGCCTTATGTTGAACGCCGCAACCGGTGTTCTGAGCGGCACTCCAACCGCCAACGCAACCTATAACTTCACGGTTCAGGTTGTGAACTCGAATGGTCTAACCGACACCCAAGAGTTGTCGGTTGTGGTTGTGGCAGCGACACCGCCAACCATTACAACCACCTCGATGCCCGGCGGCAGTGTTGGGTTCCCATACAGCGCATTTGTTCAAGCAACTCCCGGATCGGGGCCGATCGTCTCGACCGGCACTGCTTGGTCAATCACCGCGGGCAGCCTTCCAACCGGTCTGAGCATCAATCCTTTGACCGGTGAAGTTCACGGAACCTCAAGTGCGGTTGGTACCTTCAACTTCACGGTGCGAGTTCTCGATGTGAATGGGTTGACTGACTCCAAGGCATTGAGCATTGTCATCATCAGTGATGGGGCAAGCGGAACAACTATTGGCACCACGCCAAAGACGTTAACGCCGACCTATCCATCGGGTTTTGGGGAACCATGTTTGGTTGACCCAGCCGACTCAGTCTGCAAGTCAAGCGTGACTATGGCAGGCAAGGGCACCTTCGTCCTAAACGGGGACGGGTCCGTGACCTTCACCGCAGTGCTTGGCTACTTGGGCACCTCTCAGGTGCAATACCGGGTGTTTGATGAGGGAATGGTTTCGGCCGAAGTTCCTGTCAGCGTCACGGTCTTGCCCCCTGAGGCTCCGACCGTAGACCCAAGCAGTGCGGCAACTGTTGGCGTCACTCCGGTGACGCAAACACCAAGCAGTGCCAGAGCAGTAGCCTGGTGCTTGGTTGATCCGGCCGATTCGGCGTGTAAGGCAAGCGTGACGATAGTGGGTGTTGGAACCTTTGCCTTGCACACCGACGGTTCGGTGACCTTCACAGCCGCACTCGGATACACGGGCGTTGCACAGGTCAGCTATCGAGTCAGCGATGATTACGCCCAGAGCGACGAAGCTCTGGTATCGGTCACGGTCACCGCACCAGAGGGACCAAGTGTCACTGGTGATAGCGGAACCACTCAGGGAACGGCGCCACTTCTGTTGGAGCCAACCTTTAGTGGTTCGGTGACCGAGTGCATGATTGACCCGGCCGACTCGGTATGTAAGACAACGGTCACGATAGTTGACCAGGGCTCCTTCGTCCTAAACGAAGACGGCACTGTCACCTTTACCGCATTGGATGCGTTCAAAGGCACACTAACTGTGACCTACCGTGTGACCGATGCCTATGGCCAAAGCGATGAAGCCACAATCTCGGCAACCGTGGCGATACCAGATCCACCGGCTCCGGCTGCAGTGACTGGTAGCACCCTGATTAACACACCGGTAACCGTCACCACGACTCCAGCGGGCACGAACGTCGCCTGCCTCGTGGATCCTGCGGATAGCGTGTGTAAGTCAACGGTCATAAAGGCCGGTGAGGGAACCTTCGTGCTAACTGGAAACAGCGTGCTGTTCTCTCCAGTTCTCGGATTCATCGGTGACAGCACGGTGCAGTACCGTCACACCGATGAATACAACCAGGCTGGTCAAGCAGCGATTACCATTTCGGTTCTGTTGCATGAGGTGCCCGTCACCGGGTACACGGTTGGCGTTAAGCCAGTCGTCTTGGCTCCGCTGATCACACCACCTAGTGGTGCCAGCGTTTGTCTAGAAAACCCTGTGACACATGTCTGCACAAACGTCTTAAAGATTGCCAAAAAGGGAATCTGGAGGCTCAGCGGGCTATCAGCGGTATTCACACCACTACCGGGCTTCAGTGGCAACAACGCTGTTCTTTATACGGTCAACGCAGCTGGCCAAGTTGTGGCCGTGCCATTCACCGCAGTGGTAGTGCGCCGATACGCCAGCATCACGGTTGGCGGCTTCGGGCCTGGATCACCAGCCTTAACTAGCAAAATCAAGGCTCGACTGCGCACATTCATGCTGGCCCACAAGGGCTATCGAATCATTGAATGTGTCGGAGTCACCATGGGCAAGACCATTCTGGATGTCGACCCAGCGCTATCAAAGGCCAGGGCTCGCGCCGGATGTACATTCTCAATGAGGTACGACACCAAGCTGCGTCGCTTGCCACTTCGCAAGATGCACTCGCTAAAGCTTGGAGCCGAAATACGTCGAGTCACGGTAATCCTTAGAGACTAAACGTGGGGGGACGGCAGATGCACTGAGCGGGCATCTGCAGCGGTCACCATACCAACAGCCTGCCTCTGGCTCTTGGTATGGTGACCATCCACATTTAATGGGTGGCTACCTGAAAACTGATAATTGCCTGAGGACTGGGCAGAGAGGTCGATTCAGGCTTAAACTTGAATCTCAGTCAACATGAGGATCTCACGCTTGACTAATGAGCCAAAAAACCCAACTTCGCGCCGCAAAGCAACCAAAGAAGCGCGCGCCTTTGCGCGTCACGCAAGGCTGAAGGCCCAATCAAAAATCACCGCTTTCTGGGGGCTTGCCTTCAAGGCGCTCGCAGTGGGTGTTGCGGCCTCCCTTGCAATCACTGGAATCTCACTGCTACAGATCAAAAATCAGCTGGCAAATAACGGCATTCACATCGTTGACTCTCAGGGCAACTCTCAGGTGGGTGTCACGGCTGCCGACCTAAAAGGCCCAATCAACATGCTTTTGGTTGGTTCCGATACCAGAACCGGCCAGGGTGGCGGTTTCGGGCACGTCTCATCAACACTCGCCGATGTCATAATCCTGCTCCATGTGTCGGCCGATCGTAAAAACGCAGTGGCCATGAGCTTTCCGCGCGACCTGCTCGTTCCCTGGCCTGCCTGCCCAAGCACAACCGGTGGCCCTGGCTATTTGCCACAGAGCCTTGGTCAAATCAACGCAACCATTGCCAACGGTGGTCCAGGCTGCACCCTGCTAACCGTGCAACTGCTTACTGGCGTCAAGATTCCCTACCTGGCAATGATTGACTTCAAGGGCGTAATCGAGATGTCAAACGCCATCGGCGGAGTCGACGTTTGTGTCGCTAGCCCAATCAATGACACCTACACCAAGACCTACCTCTCGGCTGGAACTCACACCCTTCAGGGCAGAGCGGCTCTACAGTTCTTGAGAACCAGACACGGTGTCGGTGACGGCTCTGACCTATCTCGCATTAGCAACCAACAGGTTTTCATGACCTCACTGTTTAGAAAAATTAAGAGCCAAGGCGTGCTCAGCAACCCGTTGCTGTTGTTGAACATGGCCAATGCCGCTGCTCGCAACATGAAGATGAGCGATAGCCTAAATGACCCATCAGTGTTGGTGGCCCTAGCTGGAGCGCTGAAGAACGTTGACCTTGCAAAGATGACCTTCCTTCAGATTCCATCGCGTGGTGGTTTGCCAGCGCCTTACTCTGGGCGAGTTGAGCCAGTTTATGAGAGCGCCAACCTGATCTTTAGCAAGTTGGTCAACGACGAGCCGATAATCATCGAGAAGGCGAACACCGGCTCTGGTGCAACCGTGGTTGAGACCCCAACGGTCAAACCGACCGTGAAGCCAGCCCCATCGACAAGCTCGAGTGCGACGACACCATCCAAGCCGATTGTTACCGCAACGCCACTTCCTAGTGACATTCGCGGAACCAACGGCGCCACAACCACCTGCAGCAACTAAGGGTTATGGCGGCCGTTGATTTTCGGCTAAACTGAAGAAGTTCCAGGAGACGTCGCATAGCCCGGTCGAGTGCGCCTCACTGCTAATGAGGTAGGGATCTTAAAGTCCCTCGGAGGTTCAAATCCTCTCGTCTCCGCAAAGAAACGAAACCCCCAATAACCTTGGGGGTTTTGTTGTTTGCTGAGACTCGATGCCTTGCGGTCCCGAATGACCTTCTCAACGAAGTGGCTTCACGAAGCTTCGGCCAGCGAGTCGACATAGCTTGTCGCCACGCTCGGGCCTTGCTCTCGTCTCCGCTCACAGCCAAAACCCCCAATAACCTTGGGGGTTTTGTTGTTTGCTGAGACTCGATGCCTTGCAACTCACTTATCATCGGTTCATGTCATTTGATTCGCACATGAAACCTCCCGAGGCGTCCGACACTAGATCGATGCAAGAGCGCATGGACCAAGGCGATTGGTACAAGGCTGGCCCCGAGCAATGGAAGGCGATAGCTAGGGCAAGCCGGCTGACTACCGAGTACAACAACAAACTCCCCTTCGATAGTGATGCTGCCCTTGCGTTGCTTCCAGAGATCTTCGGCAGTGTCGGCGAGGGGGTTTGGCTAAGAGAGCCGATCAAAGTGGATTTTGGCAACAACATCCACTGGGGCGATAAGTGCTTTGCTAACTACGGCTTGATAGCTCTTGATGTTGCGCCCATCCGAATCGGTTCGGGCACGATGCTTGGCTGCAACGTGCAGCTAATGACTCCCTTCCACCCGCTTGACCCAGTACTTCGTGCCGAGGGCTGGGAGTCTGCGGCACCGATAACCATTGGCTCAAACGTCTGGATTGGATCTGGGGCAATCATTCTTGCCGGTGTCACGATTGGTGACGATGCCGTAATCGGAGCCGGATCTGTGGTTTCAAGAGACGTTCCGGCTCGAAGCGTGGCAGTTGGCAACCCAGCCAGAGTCATAAAAACCCTCTAAAAGAAAAATGCGACACGCCGAGTTCAATACCGGGTATTTATAGCACCGTGTGATATAACCTGAGGAATTCTTGAGAAACCAGCATCTTAAGAAACTCGGGCGAGTCTCAGGAATTACTTAAGAAGACTCTTCATCTGGGTGAAGATAAGCTTCGCGGCGCGCTCGGGCATGAGCCGGGTGAGCACATCCATCGTCTTCGCATCGTTGCCAATGAACACGTGATATGCGCCCTTCTCGATGCCGTCAACAATGAGTCTGCCCGCCACAACGGCAGAGGTCATTTTGATTGAACCAGAATCCATCGCCGCCATTTCGGCCTCGGTTGCGATGCCAGAATTCTGCGCAATGTTGGTTGCCACCGCACCCGGGAACACCGTGGTGACGCCGACTTTTGTGCCCATGAGCTCGGAGTGAAGGCCCTCGGTCAGCAACTTGACGGCCGCCTTGGTAGCGCCATAAATCGTCTGCCCAGGCACTGGCGCATAGCCACCCATGCTTGAAACGTTAGCGATGTGGGCTTCGGGGCGCTTGAGTAGTTCGGGCAGAAACGCCTTTAGCAAATTGATTGGTCCCCAGAGATTTACGTTGATGACCCGCTCGATGTCGTCGAACTCAAGATCGTTCACCCGCTTGAACTTTTGGATTATTCCTGCGACATTCACATAACCGTCAATCTGGCCGTGAACCATTATTGCGGCGGCTGGCAGGGCTTGAACGGCGGCCCGGTCGGCAATGTTGGCAATGTGGGTGCTGAGACGCTTGGCTGTTGAACCGGCAAGTGTGGCGGTTTCGGCCAGCCCCTTTTCATTGAGATCTACGGCGGCAACTTTTGCACCACGTCTTAGAAGTTCAAGCACAACTTCGCGCCCAATTCCTGCGCCACCACCGGTGACCAAAATAACCTTTTGAGAAACCTTCATGAGAACCTCCTGTTTGGCGTCATTGCCGGGTGAGCGACTCGCGCCCACAGCACCAAACTAACAGGGTCGGTTCAAAAGAGCCATGGCTATTTAGTCGCTGAAGAAATGGCAAGCCACAGGCGTTGCGAATACCACTTGGCGGCCACGCCGGTCAGGTGTGTGTCATCGCGATAGAGCTGGATGTTGTTGACAATCGGGGGACAGATAGACGAGGTGCAGAACCAAGAATGAGTGTCAATGTATGCATAGCCAACCTTGCCGGCTGACGCCTTCAGGGCGTTGTCGACTGTGGCATTGAATGCCGCTGAGGGAACGCGTGAACATTGGGTGATGTCCCGGGCGTTCTTTGTTAGGCAACTCGGCGCATCGGCTCCTTGATAAGGGGTGTCACCCAAAACAATCAACTTTTGGGTAAGCGGCCGCAGTCTCGGCAGAGCCGTTAGGTATCCCGCTAAGGACTTATTCAAGATTCCGCTGAAGGCGGCCGAGACAATGACTGCCGGGTGTTCGATGGCAAGTTGCTTCTCAATCCACTTATGGGTCGCGGTGCATTGCGGATAAGCCTTGTGATTCACCGGGTTCTCAAGGGCGCCATCAACAAAGGGGCAACTGCTGCGGGTGTGAACCACCAGCTTGGCATGCATGCGCTTGGCAACGGCATCCATCGTGTAAAACCACTGCGCGGCATGTGAGTCGCCGATTAGCCAAATGGTTTTCGAACCCTTTGGATCACCAAAAACGCAGTTGCTGGGCACCGACGTCGAAAAAGCGTCCTGGTGGCAACCGTTGGAATAAATGACACTCTTCTCGGTGACATTGGCCATGGTGGGGGTCAGGTTATTCGGCAGCGCGTTGACTTTGCTTGCCGCAAGAATCGCGTTGGTGTAATCGGCGATGCTTGAGGGTGAAGTGGTGCTGGCTTGAGCCGAGGGTGTGACTGCGATGCAACTCAGCAAGGCAACAACTGCAGCCGAAACCAATAAAGTTTTAGTTTGCCTCATGTGACTAGGTGCCCTCTCGAAAGCGAGGCCTCCGGGTCTCAATTAACGGTAGCGCGGAACCAGGATTATGGGTCGAAAGTACCAAACTCTCAGCAGATTCGCGGAATTCCGTAGGGCAGAAAACCTAGCGCTCGATGCCCTGCCGTGGCTAGACTGCGAGCATGGCAGTTATCGAGTTTCGTGCACTGACAAAGAAGTTTGGTCAGAACGCAGCAGTGAACAATCTGACGGCCCAGGTCGAGCAGGGTCGCATCACCGGCTTCTTCGGGCCTAACGGCGCTGGCAAGAGCACGGCCCTGAGGTGTGTTCTCGGGCTAGCCAGCCCAACCAGTGGCGAGGCGCTGATCGGCGGGGTGCACTATCGCGAAATCAAGGACCCGTTGCGCAAGGTTGGCGCCGTTCTCGATAGCGGCGGTTTCAACCACGGAATGACCGGACGTAAAAGCCTGAGGATTGTGGCCGCGACAGCCGGCATAAAAGATGCCCGCATCGATGAGGTGCTCGAACTGGTGGAACTAACCGAAGCAGCCGATCGCAGAACCAAGGGCTACTCGCTGGGTATGAAGCAACGCCTGTCACTGGCAGTGGCACTGCTGGGTGACCCAGAAATCTTCGTCTTGGATGAGCCTTCAAACGGCCTTGACCCCATCGGCATCGCTTGGCTTCGAGGCTTTTTGAGAAAACTAGCGGATGAGGGGCGAAGCATCCTGGTGTCATCTCACCAGTTAGCCGAAATGCAGCACACCGTCGACGATGTCATGATTATCAACTACGGCAAATTAATAGCCGAGGGGCCAATCGCGCAGGTTGCCCAGGGGCGCAGCCTCGAAGAGGCTTTCCTTCAGTTGGTGATGCCAAAATGATTGGCCTTTTGAAGTCTGAGTATTTGAAACTGCTCTATTCGCGAACCTTTTGGGGGCTGCTGCTTGGCACCATCGGTCTGGCAATACTGTCAACCGCCCCACTACCCTACGTCTATCACGACCTGCAAAGCCGAGTGAACTTTGGTTCGCTTACAAACCCAGACCTCGTCGATGGGGTTTATTCGCGTTCAGCCGAAGGCTACATTTTTGCACTGATTCTCGGCGTGCTTGTGATGGCCGGAGAATTTCGACACAGCACGGCGGTGGCAACCTTCCTAAGCGCGCCCAGAAGGGTGAACGTCTTAGCCTCAAAGCTGATAGTTGCAGCCATCGGGGGAGTCTTCTATATGCTCGTCTCGACCGGTTTCGGTTTCGCCAGTTCGGCAATCGCGCTTGGCTACTATAAAGATGCCGCAAACCCGCATCCAGAAGTCTTCATAAACACGTTGGCCGCAGCCGCGATGGCCGGGGCTGTCTTGGCCATTCTGGGGGTCGCGCTTGGAACCCTAATTCGCAGCCAAATGATTGCGGTCGTCAGCAGTTTGCTTTGGTTGTTCGTCATTGAGCGACTAATCACGCTCTTCCTGCCAGACATCGGCAAATACCTGCCAACCAGTCTGATTGCTGGAATGATGTCGATCAAAGTTCAGGGAACAACGTCAACCGGAGTCAATATAAGCACCGATTACCTAGATGCCCTGCCCGCGACCTTCATACTTATCGCCTATGCCGCCGCTTTCTCGGCGCTGGCCATATCAACTAGCTTGCGCCGCGATATCGACTAACGCTTGCGTTTGACCGGCTTCGGCAAACGGTCGCCTACGGCGGTCAAACCTCGGTCACGAAATTCAACCGCTTGCGCAAGCGCTGCATCGCGAACCGTGGACGCAGCTTGTGTTGCGGCTGGGCTTGAATCAACCTGCAGCGCGGCTTCATAGGCTGCGGTTGCCGCAGCATCGAGCGTGTTGAACTTCAAGGCTATTTTGCGCTTGGCATAACCCTGCAACGAGATTGCGGTGGCCCAAGCCTTGGTTGCCCGACCGTATTCACGGCTTGCAGATTTCGACCCGGCCTTTGTCTTGCCCAACTTATCCATCGAAGTTCTGTAGGCCTTTAGCGCCGCCTTGTAGTACTCAACCGATGCTTTCTCTGAAGCCGAAAGAGTGATGTCGGTTCTTGCGCTCACGGTCGAACTCTGGGGAAC
>CAZLWT010000024.1:0-11864 GCA_964563325.1 uncultured Rhodoluna sp.
CCCGCTCGTAGGCGACAACCGAGCCCTGGCTTTTCTCCCAGTGCGGTTCGCTGATACTGCGCTTGCAGCGGTCGCCTGCCAAGGCCTCGGCCCACTCCGGGTTGATGGCGGCGTTCATGCGGGCAAAGAGCCGGCTGGTTTCAACCAGTTCGGCGCTCATGATGGCGGCCGGTGGTTTCTTGGCAAGGGTTGAGCCGGGGAATATGACGAACTTCTTTTGGTTCGAACCAAGGTATTCGCCAGGGCCCTTTGACGCTTTTGGCGCTGTCTTACCTTTGGCTAGGTCGGCGCTTTTTTTGTCGCTCAACTGCTTTAGGCCAATTTGGCTCAGCAGGCCAGAGAGCAGACTCTTATGGATGCCGTCTGGGTCAACCCTTGGATTGCCAATCACCAGGTCAAGCGGTTTGGCAAGAGAACGCAATTGCCTGATCAGGTCTTGCCATTCGCGCACCCTCAAATAATTGAGGTACTCGGCTTTGCAGAGCCTTCGAAAAGCCGAGGATGAAAGTTTCTTTTGCTGCTCTTCCAGGTAATTCCAAAGATTTAGCAGGCTCAGGAAGTCGCTTGTCGGGTCGGCAAATCTGGCATGCGATTGATCTGCCTGCGGGCGTTTGGCAAGCGGTCGCTCACGGGGATCCTGAATGGTCAAACCCGCGACAATAATCATTACCTCGCGAACCAAACCGTTGTTCTTGGCTTCGAGCAACATGCGGGCAAAGCGCGGTTCAATCGGCAACCTTGAGAGACTTCGCCCAATCGGGGTCAGCTTCACCTCTTTGTCTTTGGCATCTTCGATGGCACCAAGTTCTGCCAAGAGCCCCAGACCGTCTTTCACGCCCCGAGGGTCAGGAGCCTGCAGAAACGGAAACTTGGTTATGTCACCCAGACCAATGGTGGCGGCCTGAAGGATCACCGAGGCCAGGTTGGTTCTTAGAATCTCGGGGTCGGTGAAATCTGGGCGCCCTTCATAGTCGTCCTCGGAATACAAGCGAATCACAACGCCTGGCCCGGTGCGACCGGTGCGACCGGCACGTTGATTGGCGCTGGCCTTTGAGATTGCCTCGATTGGCAGTCGCTGAACCTTCGCCTTTGGGCTGTAGCGCGAGATTCTTGCGGTTCCGGCGTCAATCACGTATTTGATATTGGGAATCGTCAAACTGGTTTCGGCAACGTTGGTGGCCAGGATTACCCGGCGTCGCACCCCTTGGGTTTTACTCGGCTGAAAGACCAGGTGCTGCTCGGCGGCACTCAGCCGGCCATAGAGCGGAAGAACCTCTGTGCCGCGATTCAGAGTGCCACTTGCCACTCCACCCTCGATGGCCTCCTGGGCATCTTTGATCTCGGATTCCCCCGAAAGAAAAACCAGCGTGTCACCTTCTGGCTCAGACTGCAGTTGTTTTAGCGCTCGCAGAATGCCATCGACATAGTCCGAAGCCGTGGTCTCTTCATCGGGGTCGTTGGCCTCGGTGGCCTCACGTGCGGTCGGCAAATAGCGCACCTCAATCGGGTAGGTGCGGCCCGAAACCTCGATGATTGGCGCGTCATTGAAGTGCTTCGAAAACGACTCGGGATCGATGGTGGCCGAGGTGATGATGACCTTGAGGTCTGGGCGCTTGGGCAACAGTTGCTTTAGATAGCCAAGCAGAAAGTCAATGTTCAGGCTGCGCTCATGGGCCTCGTCAATGATCACGGTGTCGTATTGCCCCAGGTTGCGGTTTCGCTGCAACGAGTTGAGCAAAATGCCGTCGGTCATTACCTTGATTTTGGTTTCGGCACTGACCTTATCCGTGAACCGCACCTGATAGCCAACCAAACCACCGAGTTCAACCTTGAGCTCTTCGCTGATGCGTTCGGCAACGGCTCTAGCTGCAATGCGTCGTGGTTGGGTGTGGGCAATGCTTTTGCGACCCAACTCTAGGCACATTTTTGGCAACTGGGTGGTTTTACCCGATCCGGTGGCACCGGCGATGATAATCACCTGGTTGTTGCGAATCGCCTCGAGGATTTCCTCACGTCGAAGACTAACCGGCAGGTCTTCGGGGTAGCTGATCTGCAGGTTATCCATCGTCTTCTAATCGTACGAGATGAGAGTTATGCCCTAGGGCTTTGTCAACTTGCCCTATTGCGCTGCGTCGAAAGGGCGCAAATCTGGGGCGGACTGAAATAGTCCACCGAGGCAACTGAGCATCGCCTTGGTCCACTCGTCATCGTCAATCGGGTCGGTATCAAGCTCACCGATTACGCGGCCAAACAGCATGCCTAGAATCACGGCGGCGCCGGCCCTAGGGTTCACGTGGGGCTTCAAGACGCCCTTGTCCCTCGCAAGTTCAAGCACCTGAGCAACCGCATCGGTCAACTCGTGCTGTGCAAGGGCCAGGGTTTGGTAAAGGTCTGGACGACCAGCCACGTTTCCAACTATTGCCACCCGCTCAAGGGCAGGCTGCACCGAGAAGTGGTCTTTGGAAAACTTGATCATCTCTGGGTAGTGGTCGGCGATATCTTTCATTTCGGTGATGCCGCTCATCCACCTGTGGATGTCAGCAATCTCAACCTTTACAACCTTCGAAAAGTTGTGAGCGTAAGTTGCCCGCAGCAAACCGCCACGGTCACCAAAGTGATGATAGATAGAGCCAACCGAGACGCCGGTGCTGGCAGAAATGTCCTTGATGCGAACCGAGGCCTCACCGCCGGCCGTGATGCAAACATTTGTGGCGTCAATCAATAACTGCATTACCGGAACTGAGCGTTGTTGCACCGGGGTACGGTCAAGCTGCCGGTAGTGGCTAGAGTATTGAATCATTCTAGAAATTATGACCTATCTGTTCTACTTTAAGGGATTCTAAGCCTAACCCCTGATCGGCTTTAAATATCGAATCGGTCCAATATCATCAGTTTTCCCCAAGCTGCGATGAAGTCGCTGGCAAACTTCTGGCCAGCATCCGCGCTGGCATAGACCTCGGAAAGTGCTCTTAGCGCCGAGTTGGACCCGAACAACAAATCCACCCGACTGCCCGTGAACTTGACGGCGCCGGTCTTGCGGTCACGCGCGTCAAACAGTTCCTCGGCATCAGACTGTGCGTGCCAGGTATTGTCGTTATCCAACAGGTTCACAAAGAAGTCATTCGATAGCGTTTCGGTTCTCGAGGTGAAAACTCCAACCTTCGAACCGCCGGTGTTAGCGCCAAGCACGCGCAGTCCACCAATCAAAACCGTCATTTCTGGCGGGGTTAGCGAAAGCAGGCTGGCCTTTTCAACCAGCAACCGATCGGCGATGGATGCGTGGCCCCGGCTGGCGTAATTCCTAAAACCATCCGCCATCGGGCGTAGGTGTTCGAACGACTCGATGTCGGTCATTGCCTGAGTGGCATCCGATCGACCGGCTACGAACGGAACGCTCAGCGAGTATCCAGCGTTGGCGGCAGCCTTCTCGACTGCCACGCCACCGGCGAAAACAATCAGGTCGGCCATTGAGATTTGAACGGAAGAATCGGAAGAGTTGAATGCTTCCTGAACTTCTTCAAGGGCACTAAGCACTTTGGCTAGATCCTCTGGGCTGTTTGCTGCCCAGCTGCGTTGTGGCTCGAGGCGCAAACGGGCACCGTTGGCACCACCGCGCTTATCGGTGTCGCGATAGCTCGAGGCCGAAGCCCAGGCGGTTGAAACCAATTGGGCCACGGTCAGGTCAGATTCGAGAATCAGCGCCTTTAGGGCTTGCAGGTCGTTGGCAGTTGGCAGGTCGGCGGTGTTTTCGGCGACCGGGTCCTGCCAAATGAGGTGTTCGGCCGGCACATCGGAGCCAAGGTATCGGCTTATCGGGCCCATGTCGCGGTGGGTCAACTTGAACCAGGCGCGAGCGAAGGCATCGGCAAACTCATCCGAGTTAGCCAAAAAGCGCCTCGAGATTTTTTCGTACTCTGGGTCGAATCTGAGCGCCAAGTCGGTGGTGAACATGATTGGCGCGTGTGTCTTGGCTGGGTCGTGAGCGTCTGGCACTGCGTCGGTTGCGGCACCACCCTTTGGAATCCACTGGATCGCTCCGGCTGGGCTCTTGGTTTGCTCCCACTCGTAACCGAACAGGGTTTCAAAATATGCGTTATCCCAAACGATCGGGGTTGGGTTCCAAGCGCCCTCAAGGCCACTGCTTATCGTGTCAGAGCCGTTTCCCGATCCAAAGCTGTTGGACCAACCAAGGCCCATCTGTTCGATTGGCGCGGCCTCTGGCTCGGGGCCAACATACTTGCTCGGGTCGGCCGCTCCGTGGGCCTTACCGAAGGTGTGGCCGCCGGCGATTAGCGCAACGGTTTCTTCGTCGTTCATCGCCATGCGCTTGAAGGTTTCGCGAATGTCGACTGCCGACGCCAAAATGTCCGGGGTGCCGTCTGGGCCTTCTGGGTTTACATAAATGAGACCCATTTGCACAGCGGCCAGCGGGTTCTCAAGGTCACGCTCACCCGAGTAGCGCTTATTTGCAAGCCACTCGGTTTCGGAACCCCAGTAAGTGTTGTCTGGCTCCCAAACATCTGCCCGACCGCCACCAAAGCCAAAGGTCTTTAGCCCCATTGACTCGAGCGCGCAGTTGCCAGCCAAAATCATCAGGTCGGCCCAAGAAATCTTTTTGCCGTACTTTTGCTTCACCGGCCAGAGCAGGCGTCGGGCCTTGTCAAGATTGACGTTGTCGGGCCAGCTGTTTAGTGGTGCAAAGCGCTGCAGGCCAGCCCCGGCGCCCCCGCGACCATCACTGGTGCGATAAGTTCCGGCACTGTGCCAGGCCATGCGAATGAAGAAGGGGCCGTAGTGCCCGTAATCGGCCGGCCACCAATCTTGAGAATTGGTCATCAGTGCGTTGATGTCAGTTTTTAGTTCGGCAAGATTCAGAGACTTGAACTCGTGTGCGTAGTCAAAAGTTTCACCCATTGGATCGCTCTTGGAAGAGTTGTGCAGCAGCGGCTCAAGGTTCAGTTGGTTTGGCCACCAGGTGTTGGCTGCTGTTCCCATTGGTTGGTTGTCAACGCCCGGATACGGGCACTTAGCTTCTGACATCTGATCCTCTAATTCTCGTTTGGATACGAACCTTATTGTTATGAAAAGACTAAACCACGGGACTGGTTATTCCCAGACCCGATTTTGCACTTACTTCAGGTGATTGCGCTCTAACTTGGCACCCTCGACGTCAACGTCTGGCATGATGCGGTCAATCCACTTTGGCAACCACCATGCGGCATTGCCAAGAATCGACATGGTGGCCGGAACCAAGATGAGCCGCACCAGGAACGCGTCAATCAAAACTCCAACCGCCAAACCAAACCCGATTGGTCGAACCGAGCTCAAGTGCGAGAAGGCAAAGCCTCCGAACACCGTGATCATGATGATGGCCGCGGCAACCACGACTGCTCGCCCAAGATGTATTCCATGGTTGATGGCATCCTTCGCCGACTTGCCGTGAACAAAAGCTTCGCGCATGCCAGAGACCAGGAACAGTTGATAGTCCATGGCTAGACCAAACAGAATGCCGATGAGCATCGTTGGCAAGAAACTGAGGATTGGTCCCGGGTTATGAATGTCAAAGAGGAAGCCAAGCCAACCCCACTGGTGCACCGCAACGACCGCGCCCAAGGTTGCAAAAACCGTTAGCAAGAACCCGCCACTGGCGATCAGTGGAACCGCTATGGATCTAAACACCAACATCATCAAGAAAAGCGACAGCAAGATGACGGTGCCGAGATAAAGCGGAAGCGCATCGTTTAGCTTTTGCGAGACATCGATGTTCGAAGCCGTAATGCCGGTGACTCCCAAGGTGGCGTGATAGCGACTTTCGATTGTCGATCCCAATCCCCGCAGGTCTTTCACGAGTTGCTCAGTTTCGACACTCGCCGGGCCCTGAGTTGGAATCACCTGAAACAGGTAGGTCTTGCCATCTTTGGAAACTGCGGCCGGAACCACCGCGGAGACGTTCTTGAGTTTCATCAGGTCGCTTGCGATTCCAGCTTGCAACTCGAGTTTCGCATCCTTGCCAACCGCCTTCGCAATCGTAGCCACTGCGGCAATCTGACCGTTTGCACCGGCCCCAAAACCCTGGGTGGTTAGCTCGTAGGCCTTATAAGAGGTGCTGTCAACCGGCTCGGAGCCACCGTCTGGCAGCCCAAGTCGCAGGCTTGAGGCGGGGATGGCTACCGTTAGCAGGATTGCACCAGCGAAAACCACGGCAATCCAAGGGTGCTTTGAGGCCCAAACTGGCTTGGTTGAATTTTTTGGCTCATCAGCCTCATGCAGTTGTTCCGCGGTTTTCACTGGCGCGTGACTAAGCGCGGCAGTTCTCTCTTTTTTGGAGAGCACCCGTAGGCCGATTCGACCAAGCAGTGCAGGAGTGAAGGTAAGCGCCGCGAGAACCGAAATCGCAATGGCGACGGCTCCCATGGTGCCCATCATCCCGAGGAATCCGATTCCGGTCAGGTTGAGTGCCACAAGGGCAATCACAACCGTTAGGCCAGCAAAAAGCACGGCATTTCCCGAGGTTCCGGTTGCGATGGCGATGGATTCTTTCAACTCCATGCCGGCCTTCAGCTGTCGGCGGTGGCGGTTGATGATGAAAAGCGAATAGTCGATTCCAACGGCCAGGCCAAGCATGACACCGAGGATTGGAGTGGTCGAGGTCATGTCGATGACTGAAGCCAGGCCCAAGGTCAAGGTCGCAGAAATGCCAACCCCGAGAAGAGCCGCCAAAACCGGAAGCCCCGCCGCGATGAAGTTGCCGAGCATCACCAAGAGTACGATTCCGGCAATCAGCAGGCCAATTATTTCTCCGGCTCCTAGGATTCCGTTGAGCGACTGGCTAAGGTCTTTTGAAAACTCAATCTGAACGCCCGCAATGCCCGCCGAGGCAAGCAAGTCGGTGGCGGCGGTGATTTGAGATTTCTCAACTTCATCAAGTGGCTTGTCGAAATAGATTGAGGCGAGTGCGGTTTGCCCGTTCTTGGATACCGTTCCAAAGTTTTGGGCGGCGGCTAACAACTTTGTTCCCTGCTCTAGCTTGGGGAGGTTGGTGCGTATGCTCTTCCAGCCCTTATCAACCTTTAGCTGGGCGTCAACCAACTTGACTTCATTGGCGGCTATCTGCTTGAATCCGGCCGCAATCAAGGCTCGGTTCTGCAGTAGCGGAGCAATCATGGTCGCTGGGGCGCCAGCGGCTTTAGCCTGCTTGATTCCGGCTTCCAGAAGTTTCGATTTGGCTTCCAAATCGGTCTTGGCACTGGCTAGTTTTGCAATGCCCCAGGTGATGGCTTTCTGCCCGCTTTTGAGGTCGACCTTGGCTTTTGCAATTTTAGAAAAACCACTGCGCAGGTCTTTTCTCTGCTGAACAATTTTTTCCTGAATCGTGAATGGGTTCAAAGTGCTAGCCACGGAATCAAGTTTGCCCACCTGGTCAAGGGCTTGACCGATGGAAAGTTTTTGGGCGGCGCTGAACTTCAAACCGTTGGAGGTATGGAAAACGACCTGACCCGATCCTCGGCTGGCGGCCGGAAATGAGGCCTTCAGTTGGTCGATTACGACCTGGGAGGGTATTCCGTCGATGCTTGTGGCGGTGGACAACTTGGCGTTGCCGAGAACAGCAAACGAAACGGTGGCCGCAAGAAGAATGACCCAGGCGGTGATCACCAGCCAGGCTCGCTTTGCCGAAAAAGATCCGAGTCGGTATAACAGTTCAGCCAAGTCAGTTACTGCTTTCTATTCAATCTAAGGTTTGCTCAAGTTGGATTTATCTCATTTTTGCACTAGTGCATGAATCTGTCAACCCTAGGGAGTAAGGTTTCTTTCATGACAGCTCAAACGCAAGGTCCAGAGGCCTCGGCAGTTGGCCGCAAGCCGAAAAGCACGCCCGAGCAGATTATTCACGCCGCCTGGGAACTCTTCGAAGAGGTTGGTTTTGAATCGGCCACCATGTCTGAAATAGCCAGCCGGGCTGGGTTATCAAGAAGAAGCCTGTTCAACTACTTCAACACCAAGGACGCCCTCCTATTCCCCGGGGTATCCGAATTCATGGATGACTTTGCCGTTTTAGTTTCGCAACGCCCCGCCGACGAATCGCTCTTCGCCTCGCTTGAGATCTGCCTCGACGGTCTTGAGCCAAAGACCCATGAACTCGCCGAGCGTTACAACCCGGGCCCCGAGGTATCGCGAGCTCGCATCAGCCCAGAAGCCGTCAGTTACTCCAAGGAAGTTTGGGCGAGAGAAATGGAACAGGTTGCCCTTTCCAGATTGGGCAACGGCATCGAGGCGCAAATTCGGGCGGCCCTGATCGGGGCAATCGCCGCGCAGCTTTGGATTGAGATGACCAAACTTCAGCGCCGCGACCCCGCTCGATTCACGCAACACACGGCGTTGTTGTTTGTGATGGCCCAGTTGAGGCAAATCTTTGGGCAATAGCCCTAGCGCATGACCCCCCTGAGGTTTAGTGTGAAGTTGGGGAGGGGAAAATGTCAACACCACACACTTATACCGAGGTTAACGAAACCGGCTGTTGCGCGGTTCCAAATATCGAGGCTTGGGATAAAAAGGTAATTCAGCTAGAGCATCAACGTTTCATCAAGATGTTCACCCGAAGCTTTCTTTACATGCCACTAAACATGGACAGCGTCATGACCAGCCTTGAAAAAAAGGCTTCGAGCGCGGGGGCCTCGATGCCAGATAGAGATGTGCTAATCCTGAGCCGAGACCTGTCGCTGTGGAAGGCAGAGCAACTTTATTCCGTTTCCAAACCGGTTGACGGAGTCGAGAACGTGGTGCTCAGCGGTGACCTCGCCTCGCTGGTTTTCGAGGGTGCGTATAACAATGCTGGCAAATGGGTTCAAGCACTCAAGGAGTATGTCAAAACACTCAAACGGGAGGCGGCCGAAATCTACTTTTTCTACACGACCTGCCCAAAATGCGCCAAACACTATGGCAAGAACTACGTGATTGCCCTGGCCAAGCTCAAATAGCCTTGGGCGGCAACGCCAAGTGCAAAGCGTGGAAAAATCTTGTAACTTTGCCTTGTCGTAAATGTTGTTTCATAAGACCTAGTTTTTGGGAGCCGCCTGATGAGCCAAGCGCTGTTAGTAATTGATGTTCAAGAAAATATGGTGACGGGAAAATATGCCGTTCCCAACTCCGCAGACTTCCTGAAGCGCTTTGAGCAGCGAATTGAATCGGCCCGCAGTGACGAGGCGGTTGTTATCTGGGTTCAGAACGATGGACCGGAAGGCGACGTAGACGAACCCTTCAGTGATGGTTGGCAACTTCACTTCACCCCCGAAAGCAACGAACTGGTGGTTCGTAAGCAAACCCAGGACGTTTTCGAATCAAACCCGGACTTGGCTAGCCAGTTGCGTGAAGCTGGGGTTGAAACAGTTGAACTAATCGGAATGCAATCTGAGTACTGTGTGCAGGCCAGCGCGCGAGGCGCCAAAGCGGCCGGCTTCACGGTAGTGCTGAAGCCCGAACTACACGCAACCTTTCACGATGGCAGCCCGGCAACAAACTTCACCGAGGATTACCAAGTCTCGGCAACCGATCTTGCGAAACAAGTTCACGCTGCCTTACTGGCCGATGGAATTATTCAACCGGCTGCGTAGCGGCGGTTACCGCTTTCGAAATCTCCAGCTCAGCTTTATCCAATTCCGATTTTCTGCTTTCGCGGATTACGGCCGGGGCTAGCACCAAGAGCATGACCGTGGCCAGAACTCCAGCGACCATGAAAACCGGGCGCACGGTAAAGATTTCGATGAGGACTCCACCGAGCAACATGCTCACGACATTGCAGACGCTAAATATTGCGCTCAGGGCTGCCATCACACGTCCCCTTTTTTCGTCTGGGGTGTTGCTAAGCAACAGCGAAATGCCATAGGTATTGAGAACTGCGTTTGCCAAGCCCGCGACAAACCAAACCACGGCAACAACGGCCCAATGCCAGGCCACTGAAATCACCATCGAAGTGACCGAAAGCACGGTAATGGCCGCGACCACGATGCTTGGGTGCAGCCTAGGCGTGACCTTGAGTATCAAGGTTGCTGCGGCACCAATGACCGAACCGAAAGCAAAGGTCGCGCTCACTATTCCGTAGATGAACGCGTCGGCTTTTAGAACATTCATAACTAGGAACACTTCGCCTATGCCAATTACGCTCACGCACAGGATTAGAACGGCAAGCAAAATAACCAGCGAACGAATCAGTGGGGTCTGCAAAATAAACCGAATGCCCTCTGATGCCGTCAATTTTTCACCGGCTTCGGGCACCACTCCCGGTCGGCTGATTCCAAGCGCAATCATCGAGGCGGCCAGTATCCAAAATGAAACGGCGTCGATTAAAAACGGAATCGTGTAGCTCTTCGTGGTGGCAACTAGCAGCCCGGCCAGCGCCGGGCCGAACATGCTGCCGAGCGAGCTACCGGCCTGCAATAAACCAGAAACTCTCGGCAAGTCCGTGGGTGTTGCCAATTTGGCCATCACAACATTAAAAGACGCCCCAACCGGGGTGCCGGCCGCTGCGGTTATGGCCAGCGCGATTGGCGCCCACCAGGCAGGTAAACCAAAAGTCAGGGTCAGACTGCTGAAGCCCATGACAAACATTAGTGGCGGAACTAGCGCCCGAGTCGAGAAGCGATCTGCCAGAACGCCGGCCCAGGGTGCAACCAGAATGGTGGGCACCGCCATGGCCAGGAAAACAACCGAAATGCCGATTGGACCATAGGTGTCTTTATAAAGTAACACCACCGTGAAGGTCGTCAAACTGCTGCCCAGCCAACTTAGACCGCCCGCCGCGGCCAATAATTGTAAGCGCAGCCATGGCGTCTTTTGTTCTTCAACTTGGGTTGTGGTCATTCCTTAAACCTAATAGCCACGGGTCGAGTAGCCAAGTCTCCAGGGTTGGTTTAGGACTTTGGAACTGGGTGCCAAAACTTGAGTAACCAGGTCAAATTTAGGAAACCATTTATTTTCCAAAATAATTCAATAAAAATTTCCGCAACGGCCTCCAAGCGCCCTTGCTGGCTATAGCATATACCTACGTTAAAGTTCAGTTCGAGGCAGCATCAAGCAAGGGGTTCTACACAATGAAGGTCATGACTAAGACATGCATCGCATGCGCTGAAGAAATTATGTCCCAGGCAAAACTTTGCAAGCACTGCAAAACAGTGCAAAATGATGAGCGATTCTCGAACGCTTCGCTACTAACCGGCATGAGCGACAAAAAGATTTGCCCAGAGTGCGCCTCTGCAACCGCTGCCGGAGACCCACGTTGCTCTTCTTGCTTTTCATTCATTGGCTTCGGTTCATTCAACGAAACCAACGCCGGAAAAGCAATCGGCTGGTTTGAAAGTCGCGGCGTAATCAAGATTCTCTCAGAACTGATCACCACAATCGATCACACCTGGGATTGCTACATCGGCAACCGTCCATGTGGCGTGCACACCGAAGTTGTGGCCGACCACTGGGTTCACCGAGTCTAAATTTCTCAGTTTGATGCTGGCTCAAGCAGTTAGCATCAAGACATGAGCAGTCGTGTCGACAGAGCAACCAAGCGGGCATCCGATCGAGCATTAGAACTTTCTCTCGCCAGAACAAAGTTGCAGTCCTTTGGCGACCAGAATTTTGCCGTTTCCGGTCTAACCCAGCCCCAAGTCGATGAGCGTATCCGGCTTGGGCTAGATAATCGACAAGAACGATCAACTAGCCGCGGCAACTTGGCCATTTTGCAAGCCAATATCTTTACCCTCTTCAACGCCGTGATTGGCGGATCCGCTCTCCTGCTGATTATCCTCGGGCAGTGGAAAGATGCTCTTTTTGGCATTGCCGGGGTCTTTAACATCCTCATCGGGGTAATCCAAGAACTC
>CAZLWT010000025.1:0-11851 GCA_964563325.1 uncultured Rhodoluna sp.
TGTTGAGCACGACAAAAGCCGAATCAGTTATCTCTATTCCGTACCTTGCCTGCGGTGCCCCAACCGGTCCCATCGAGAACGGAACCACATAAAGGGTTCGACCACGCATGGAACCATCGAATTTTTCGAGCAGCAAACTGCGCATTTCGGCCGGATCACGCCAGTTGTTGGTTGGCCCAGCATCCATCTTTTGTTCACTGCAGATAAACGTTCGATCCTCGACTCTGGCCACGTCCGATGGATCGGTTCTTGCCAGAAAGCTGTTCGGGCGGGTCTTTGGATTGAGTCGGATTAGTGTTTTGTCGGCAACCAGCTGCTCGGTGAGCCGACTCCACTCTTCTTTAGAGCCGTCGCACCAGACGATGCTGTCTGGTTTGGTTAGTTCAGCGATTTCGGCGACCCAGGTCGCTGGTGATATGTGGGCTTTGTTCATTTCGTTTTGGACTCCTTTGTCCGCTGAGAAATTCAATACTGTTAAGTGTAAGTGAACAACCTGAGTCTACGAAATATGTCTGAACGTTGGCTGAGACCGGGCTTTAGCCGCCAAACGGAGTGCGCGAAGCCCAGGCCAGGTCATCCTCGGCGGTTGGGCGCTTAACCTGCAAGCCAGCCTCCTCGGCAATCAACATCGCCGCCGCCCAGTCGTGCTCTTTTGTGTCGGTCTGGTAATAGGCATCGATGCTGCCTTCGGCGACCAAACAAATGTCTAGGGCGGCCGAGCCAAGTCGGCGCATGTCAACGAAGTCGGGCATCATTTGGGCAAGGGCCTCGAACTCCTCGGCACGCTTTTCGGCTGAGTAGGAAAACCCGGTGGCAAGTATTCGCGCGACGCGATCGGCTGGTGGGCCAAAGATTTGTGTTCTAACGCCCGACCGAATCAGCCAGGCGCCGCCGCCTCGCCAGGCTAGGTAGGTGTCACCCAGGGCAGGTGCAATGATGGCGCCAACTACCCAGTTACCGGTTTCCAAATCCTGTGCGGCAACCGAGGTGCAAAAATGACTGAGCCCACGGGCAAAGTTGACGGTGCCGTCTAGTGGGTCAATGCTCCAGCGATATTTTGCCCCCGCCTGCAACTTGGCTTCGAACTCTTCACCGGTTATCGAGTCTGTCGGGCGAAGTCGAGCGAGGGTCGCACGAACCGCCGTCTCTGAGGCCAAGTCGGCATCGGTCACATAGTCGGCAACGCTGCTCTTGGTTGTTATCTCTAACTCGCCACGAAAACGAGACTCGAGTTGCCTCGCACCTGCTTCGGCGGCTAAGTGGGCGCACTCCAACAGTTCTTCAAGGCTCATGAGTTCAGGCTATCGGAAACCCCCGCGTTCAACTCGGCTTTGGGTTCAAAGTGGCGCGTGAATCAGATCCTTGAGCAACTCGGCGCCGCCGACAACAATTTGAGGTTTGCTGGTTGGCAACACTCCACAGGCGTAGTGCGACCAGTTGGCATCACCGTTTTGACTGAGTTCATAGAAATCTGCCTGGGGGTCTATCTTCAACAACCAGGTGGCATGAGTGAATCCGCCAGCTGATTTCTTTAACTTCTCTTTCACGACCACTGAATACTGGCCTGACGAACCCGGAATCGCCGTCACCGCTACGGGCCCGGTGCCTATTTCACAGTGATAGTAAATAATTGCTTCGGCAATCTGCTGCGGGGTTGCAACAACAGTTGGGCCCGAGGGGGTCGCTGATGGGTGTGGCACAGAGGTGGTCTCAATGGCTTTTGGAGTTGCTGTGGCGCAGCCGGTTAATGCCAGCGCGGAAATCAGTGCGAGTGCCGTGCCTGTGATTGCGCGCATTTTAGTAAGCCGGCATGAAGCTGATAAGCACGGTTGCGGTTTTAGCGCGGGTGCGTGAGGTGGCCGGGGTCAGGGTGAAACGCCCACCGAACCCGAGTTTCTTCAAATAAGCCAAGACATCCTTAGACCCGCTTACGCGAGTTGAGATTGAGGTTGCACCGAAAGGTATGTTTCCAACCAGACTTCGCAACTTAAGCCGCTCGCTCGCGGGCAGTGACCCGCTCTTGGCCGACAGACGAACCGTTAGGACCGGCAAGTCGTCGGCATAGCTGGTTGGGCTGAGGAAGTTGAGATTCTCTAAATGCACCGGCTGAGCATTCCAGCCGTTGCTCCAGTCGCCAGGGTATTGGTATTCAAAGGCAACCTGATCATTTGCGCCAAGACCCATCAAGCGAATGCTCTGGCCCCAACCAACCGAGGCGTAGTCAACAATATAGGAATTTCCATCTTGGTAGATGCTCGAACAGATCGGGCTGGAAATCGTTTGTGCACGATCGAAACTCCAGGTCATTTCTGCGGTGTGATTGGTTAGGTCAAGACTGTAACGACGTGGGGCGCTATACGACCGACTTTCGCCCACCGCGACGCCGTCGGGTTGATTGAAACTCTGTGTGCCGTTATCGAAGAGCATCAGTTCACCCTGGCTGGTGATTGAAACTCCGTGCTGACCGAGCGGGTACATTCCACCCGGTTTGAGGGCCAGCGCATATTTGCGAAGCGATGCAAATTGGTGCCAATACTTGGTCGGGTCACCAAGAATCCATTTGATTTTCTTTGTGGAGTAGTCGATGCCAATCACAAAGTTTTCGCGGCTTGAAACCACGAGGGTGTCTTGCGACTTCCAGTAGGTGGCGGCATTATTGTGAAACCAATCGGTGCTTCGACGCACAAAGTTGCTTGGATCCTCGCCACCGGCAAGAATTTCGTCTTCAATGATCTTAGAAAGGTCGAAGGTGTTGAGCAGTTGGCCGTCGTCTGCAACCTCAAGAATCGTGGCCTCGGTATCGGTTGAGCGGTTCACCTCGAGCAGCGTGCCAAACTTGCCCGCATCAAAGTTGTGGTGACCGATATAGGTCACGTCGGCCGTATTTCGGTAGTCGGCCAAGGTGCGATAGCTGCCATCAAGTTCTAGTCTCAGCAGGCTACTGCCCGAACCGTAAAGAATCCCGTTTTTCTGAAAAGTGGAGGCTTGGCTTGGCCCGTTGTTGAGCGCCGCACCGACCCAGCGCAACTCGCCATCAATATCAACGATGGATGGCGCGTAGCTCGTCGACCAGTTTTTCAACATGACATAGCTGTAATCCAGCGCGACGTTTTTGTTTCGGGCCGTCAGCACCTGAGGGTTGAGGTATCGACCATCGAGCCATGGTTGGGTAGTGATTTGGGTGGGTATCGTAGTGACTTTAAAGCCCTCGTAGTAGTGAATCGTGACCTGATTGGCCCTGCCCTGATACAAGCCGGTGATTGGCACTCGCACTGTTGCAAGACCGGCATTGAAGTCGCCTCGGCCTTCTAGATAAGCTCTGGAATAAGTGGCGGAGACCGCCTTTGCTGTCGCCCCATCTTTTGGCGTAATCGAAAAGTTGACGGCCGTGAACTTGTCGGGGTTCACGTTGGCCAGAGTTACAAACTCGATGAAGGGGGTGGCTCCGGCAACCTGGCTAACCACACTGACGGCGCTGGCTTCGGGAGCGGCGTTGGCGGCTCCAGGGTTTATCTGGGTTAGTAGCAGTGCGGTGCAAAGGGCAAACTTGAACGTAAGTCTCATTACTCGACTCTAGCAATGTTTGATTTAGCTAAGCATTTCGCTGAGAGCCGAGGCAATTGGGCCCACTAGCGAACGCTAGCCAACTTGGGTGGCAAGTCTTAGGTTTAGGTATGGATATTTCTGTGCGGTCCTGCACCGACAGCAGGGTCGACCGCGAGTTCTTTGCCTGGACCCTGAATGAGGCGAGTCGCGGTCTGGTGGCTCGCATTTTGGGCGAAGATTCGATATCAATCGTGGCGAAGGCGAGCCTGATTAGTGATCAGGATGTTTCCTATCAAAACGTTGACATGGCTGAAGTTGATGGAATCCTCGTGGGCGCAATCAGCCATTTCGCCTCTGAACTTAGTTCCAGCCCTGAGGCTGCCATTTTGCAGACGCTTGAATCGGCAGCGACAGAACAAGCGGGCTCATCCCTCGCAATCGCCCGAGCAATGGCCTTGGGCCGTCTATTTCAGGCCAATAGAAGGTATGGCGCTAAAGAATGGCACATCCAATCGGTTGCGGTGCTTGCTGACTATCGGCATCTTGGCGTGGCATCGCGGCTAATCCTTAGGGCCGAGTCTGCCGCCCGAGAAAATGCCTCGATCGCCCTAACCCTCGATGTCTCCGACGCCAACGATGAGGCGATTGCGCTATACGAACAGTTGGGTTTCGTCGAGGAGTTTCGCACCAGCGGCAAAGCGCTCGCGGGTTTCGAGGGCTCAATCCGAATGCGCAAGAACTTTCACCCGCCTCGCTTTGAGAATTAACTGGACTATTTCCGTAAAGATGGGCTTTACTTAACTCGTGAACAATTTTTCGGAAGTAAAGTTTGGCCTCGACACCTTTGGCGACATGACCGTTGATGACTCTGGAAAGCCGGAATCAGCCGGTCAGGTGATCAGAAACCTGGTCGACCAAGCCGTCCTTGCTGACCAACTAGGCATCTATGGCATCAATATCGGCGAACACCACCGAAGTGATTTCGCCATTTCGGCGCCAGACACCGTGCTTGCCGGCATAGCCACGCGAACCCAAAACCTCATCCTAGGTAGCGGTGTTACCGTCTTGTCGAGCGAGGACCCGGTCAGGGTCTATCAGCGGTTCGCCACAATTGACGGACTTTCGAATGGCCGAGCTGAAATTACTGCTGGCCGAGGTTCATTCACCGAGTCGTTCCCGCTATTTGGTTTCAATCTGAGTGACTACAACATCCTGTTTGAAGAGCGACTAGAGCTGTTAGTCGAGCTTCTAAAAGAGGGGCCGGTAACTTGGCACGGGCAAACCAGGGCGGGGCTTAACAATCAAGAGGTCTTCCCGAAAACCGAAAGCGGACGCATTCCGCTGCGGGTTGGGGTTGGCGGCAGCCCAGAGTCTGTCGTGCGCGCAGCCAAGCACGGTGCCAATCTTGCGCTGGCCATCATCGGTGGCGACCCGGCCCGATTCGCACCCTTTGCAAAGCTATACCGTGACGCCCTGGACCAGTTAGGAAAGCCACAGCAGCCGGTTTCGATTCACTCACCGGGGCATATCGCTGATACTGACGAGCAGGCGGCCGAGGAAATGTGGCCACACTACGAGACCATGTTTGGTCGCATTGGTCGGGAACGCGGTTGGGGTGATGTCACCAAGGATCACTTCATGGCCGAGGTTCACCACGGTTCGATGTATGTGGGTTCACCCGAGACCGTGGCCAAAAAGATCGCCTATGCAATCGAGAGTGTTGGCGCGCAGCGATTTGATTTGAAGTACTCCAACGGGCCGATGCCGCACAGCAAACTACTGAAAACCATTGAACTTTACGGCACCAAGGTTATTCCGATGGTGCGTGATCTGCTTTCTTAAGGTCGCCTGAGAATCATTGCGCCCGTACCCCATCCTTGCTAGCGTGAAAATCTAGCAAGCACTAAAAACCAACATTTTAGGGGGGAACCAAAATGGGACAGGTAGCAACGAGAAACCTTTTCAACCTGCTTGAAGATGCACCGAGCATGTTTGATTTGGAGTGGCCAACGCCAACCATGCGTGTCGAAGAGTACACGCACGACGGGCTATTGACGGTCAAGGCTGAGAAACCAGGAATCGATCCGAATAAGGATGTCAAAATCTCGATTTCGGATGGGAAACTGCGTATTCAAGCCGAGCGTCGCGAAGAAATGGAACAAAAGTCGAAGAACAGCTATCGAAGCGAGTTCAAATACGGCACCTTCATGCGCGACATTGCATTGCCGCTTGGCACCAAGCGCAGCGACATCAAGGCGCATTACAAGGATGGTTTGTTGACGGTGACTGTGCCGATTGGCAAGCCGGGTGAGGCAGAGTCGTTCATTCCGATTTCTATCGGATAGAAGCATCCGCCACTAGGCCGTTTTTAGGGTGGCGCAGCGAGTTTGGTTTCAAGGTCTTGAAGGCCGCAGGAATCGGGTTCGTTGCGCCACCTTTTACTCATCCTCAAATGGCAAACTTTCGAAGCATTCTCTAGACTTGCACTAATGTACCGAAACGGTATGCCCCTAACGCGTAAATGTCTTTGAGAAGAGTTTCGAATTGAGAATTAAGCCATTATTGATTGCCCTGAGCCTTGGGCTAGGTCTAATTGGGCAACCGGTTATTGCTACCGCCGCCACCGTCGTGGCGGTTCCAGCCAAGCCGGTCATTGTTTCCATCAAGAGTGCGACCAACACGACCGCCGTGGTCACTTACACCACCGACGTCAAGAACGCCGCCAAGATTTCGGCTCTTGACTATTCCCTTGATGGCAAAATTTGGGTCAAGGCAAAGAAGTCGCCACTGACGATTAGCAAACTGACCCCTGGCAAAGCCATCGTTTTCACGCTACGTCAGACATCAACAACCAAAGTGGTTTTGAAGGTCGCCAAGAAGTTCACCGTGCCCAAGGTTGTTGTGATTCCAGATCCGCCGATTGTGTCCCCGACTCTAACCGGACACGTAATTGGCAAACTGCTTTGGTCTGACGAATTCCGTGGAGCCAAATCCAGCGCGGTCGATTCAAAGAGTTGGACGGCACGTTTTTGCAGCAGAGCAGATGACAACGGTGGTGGCACCTGCTACAACAAAGAGGACCAGTACTACCTGCCTTCTGCGGTAGCCAAAGATGGTTCGACCGATGGCAACGCGGTAATCACGACCACCCACATAACCACCCCGCCCGCTCAGGGCAAATGCTTTGGTGCGACCTGCGGCTTTACCAGCGGCCGGTTCGACACTCAAGACAAGGTCTCGTTCAAGTACGGCTACATCGAAGCCAGAATCAAAATGCCGGTCGGCAGCGCAAACTGGTCGGCGTTCTGGATGTTGGGTGCCAACGTGGCAAATGTTGGTTGGCCGGTGGCCGGTTCGATTTCAATCGCTGACCAAAAGGGAAACGACCCGCTTCGCAACGGCGTCGGCGTGAATTACTCGGTGACCGACTCCGGTTGCTGCAGCAACGCACACTCGCTGGGTGCTGACTACTTCAGCGAGACCAACTTTTCGAGCGACTACCACACCTACTCAATCGCCTGGCTTCCCGAGGGCATTGAGTTCTATGTTGACGGACTGCTTGTTGACAGCGCCACGAAGGCCGAATCACAAACCGATTTCTGGCCATTCGACAAGCCGGCGTTCTTAATCTTCAACAACGCGGTTGGTCCACAGGATGGTTCAACCACCTTGGGTGGCGTTTGGGATGGCTGGGCAAAATCAACCATGTCAATCGACTATGTGCGCAGCTTTGTGCTTGATGGCAAGGGCGAAGTCACCAAACAGTAATCGAGCGGTCATCGAGCGGTAAATTGAACTTGTGAACAAAGACGCTTCGGCCAAGGCAAACTACTCGATAGCGAACCTGGACCTACACGTCGCTGGTCGCAGCCAGATTCGTCTGGCCGAACACGAAATGCCGGGCTTGATGGCCCTGCGGCTCGAATACGGTGCTAGCCAACCACTCGCCGGCGCGCGAATATCGGTTTCGCTTTCCATCACCGTGCAGACCGCCGTGCTAGTCGAGACGCTAACCGCTCTTGGTGCTCAGGTGCGCCTGGCAAGCTGCAATATTTTCTCCAGCCAGGATGAAGCCGCGGCGGCTCTGGTCTTTGGTTCGGGTAGCGAAGCCAATCCATCCGGGGTGGCAGTGTTTGGTTGGAAGGGCGAATCTTCTAGCGAGTTTTGGTGGTGCCTAGAGCGCATTTTGGACTGGTCAACCGAGGCCGAGCTTGCCGGCGAAGATTTCACGGGGCCAACCAGCATCATCGATGATGGCGGCGACCTAATCATCCTGGTTCATCAGGGCGTCGAGTTTGAATCCACCGGTCTACTGCCCAAATCAAACTCTTGGGATTCCACCGAAGAGCAAATCGTGCACGACCTGCTAGGTCAGTCCGGTCAACCGCCGCGCTTTGGCAAGATGCTCACCGAGATCATCGGTGCCTCCGAGGAAACCACGACCGGGGTGCAGCGACTCGAAGAGCTCGCGAAGTCGGGCCAACTGTTGTTCCCCGTGATTAACGTCAACGACGCGGTGACAAAATCCAAGTTCGATAATAAATACGGAATCAGACATTCCCTTCCCGATGGCCTGAACCGCGCCACCGATGTGCTGATTGGCGGCAAGGTTGCCTTCATCGCCGGCTATGGTGACGTGGGCAAAGGTTGCGCCGAGGCGATGCGTGGCCAGGGCGCCCGTGTGATTATCGGCGAGATCGACCCAATCTGTGCGCTACAAGCGGCGATGGATGGGTTTCAGGTGGCCACGCTCGAGTCGGTAATCGAGCAACTCGATTTTGTCATTACCGCCACCGGAAACATCGGGGTGGTTGGGGCCGAGCACTTTGGCAGACTCAAGCACCTTGCCATCTTGGCTAACGTGGGGCACTTCGATAATGAAATCGACATGGTTGCCCTTGCCGCCCAACCCGGAGCCCAAAGGGTGCCAATCAAGCCGCTGGTTGATGAGTGGCGTTTTAGCACTGGCAAGTCGGTTTTGGTGCTGAGCGAGGGCCGGGTGATGAACCTTGGAAATGCCACCGGTCACCCAAGCTTTGTGATGAGCAACTCGTTCACCAATCAGGCGATGGCTCAAATCGACATTGCCCAAAATGCCCGTGGCTATTCAAATACGGTGCGCCGCATCTCTAAGTTGGACGACGAAAAAGTGGCCAGACTTCACCTGTCGGCTCTAGGGGTTGAACTGACAAGACTCGATCACCAGCAGTCGGTTTATCTTTCGGTTTCGCCAGACGGGCCCTATAAACCCGAGCACTACCGCTATTAGCGCTGCTTTAGTCTGGTCAAGAACTCTTTGGTTCTCGCCTGTTTCGGGTTGCTGAAAAACTCGGCGGCTTCGCCTTCCTCGGCGACCACACCCTGATCTAAGAAGACCACCCAGTCGGCGACATCTCGCGCGAAGCTGAGTTCATGGGTCGCCATGATTATTGTGGTTCCGGTTTCTTTGAGGTCGCGAATCAGTTCGAGCACCTCACCCACCAACTCGGGGTCTAGCGCGCTGGTCACTTCATCCAAGAGCAAAAGTTTTGGGTTTAGGGCCACGGCTCGCACAATTGCGGTTCGCTGTTGTTGACCGCCAGAAAGCTTATCGGGGTAGGAATCGGCCTTATCGGCGAGGCCAATGCGCTCGAGCCAGCCAAGCGCAATCGCTTCGGCCTCGGCCTTGGTTTTGCCCTGCACATGACGAAGCGCCAAAGTGATATTGTCTAGGATGCTCAGATGCGCAAACAGGTTGTAGGCCTGGAAAACCATGCCCACCTGCTTCCTAACCGCATCCTGATCGATTCCGGCCACGCTGATGTCTTCGCCCTCAAGCCAGATCTGACCGTCGCTGATTTCCTCAATCAGGTTGATGCAGCGAAGCATCGTGGACTTGCCTGAGCCGGATGAACCGATGAGTGCCACGATTTGACCAGGGTAAATTTCGAGGTCAACCCCGCCGAGCACCACCTTGTCTTCGTATTGCTTTCGCAGCCCACGCACCCGAAGCCTTGGCTTTGACCAATCGATTGGGCTCATAGGGTGCTCCCGGCTTGTTCACGGCTGGCAAGTTTTGCCGAGATGCGATCGGCAAACCGAACGGTTGGAATCGCAAGCAGCACGAACAGCAACCCGGCAACGACGTATGGAGTGAAGTTGGCAAATTTGGCAACCTCAATCTGGGCACCGCGCACGGCATCGATCGCTCCAAGGATGGAAATCAAGCCAACGTCTTTTTGCAAAGCAACAAAGTCGTTCATGAGTGGCGGTGCAACCCGGCGGATCGCCTGGGGCAAAACCACCAACCGCATGGTCTTGCCGTAGCTCAGGCCAAGAGATCTGGCCGCTAACCGCTGGGATGGATGAATGGATTCGATGCCGGCGCGAAAGACCTCGGCCACGTATGCCGAGTAGGTCATGGTTAGTGCCACGGTGCCCAGCACCTCGGCGGGTATGCGGCCCAACCACTCGAGACGCAGCCCGGGAATGCCGAAACCGACAAGGTAAAGCACGATGATAAGCGGCAGCCCACGGAAGAAGTCGACGTAAACCCTAGCGAAGAGCCGAAGCGGGAAAAACACGGGGTTTCTGAGGGTGCGCAGCACGGCAAGCAGCAGACCGAAGAAGAGCACCCCGATAACCGCAAACACCAAAACTCGCAGGTTTAGCAGCAGACCTTCGAGTACCCGAGGAAGCGAGGCCACCGCGGTCGGCCAGTCGAAGAAAGATTGTGAAACCCTAGCCCAACCGGGAGTTGAAATCAGCCCAAACCAAACCGCGGCGGCAAAAACCAGGGTGCTGATAAAGGCAATCAGGGTCGATTTGCGCTTGCGCGTTTGCCTATAGGCACGGCGACTTAGTTCGGCCACCGAAGGCTGCGACTGCGGCTGAGATTCGGTCATTTGAGCTTTCAAAAAAAGGGGGAGGCAGTCGATGACTGCCTCCCCAAATCTAACAGGTTGCGGTTACTTCAGAACCGGGGCTCCGGCCGCGGTGGTTAGCCACTTATCGGCTAGTTCTTGAAGCTTGCCACTTGCGCGAAGCGAATCGACGGCTGCCGAAACCTTTGCGGTCAGTGAACTGCCCTTGTCTAGAACCAAACCAAACTTGTCACCGGCTGCCGCACCCGAAAGCTGGCCGATGATTTTGCCACCTTTGAGCTCAACTGCAGTTAGGTAAAGTGCGGTTGGAAGGTCGACCACTATGGCATCAACCTGACCGGCAACGAGGGCGGCCTTGGCGTCATCGTTTGAGTTGAAGGCCTGAGCGCCACCGGTTGGCTTGATGACATCTTCGATTGCCGAGAAACTCGTGGTTCCGGTTGCCGCACCGATGGTCAAACCCTTGAGGTCGGCGAGGCTGCTGGCATTTGCCGCCTTTGAGCCGGCAATGGTGATTACGGTCTGAGCGGTCTCGTAATAGGGGGTCGAGAAGTCAACGCTCTTGGCGCGCTCGGCGGTGATGGAATACTGCTGCAGGTTGAAGTCGAAGTTCTTGAGCCCAGGCGCGATGGCCTCGTCAAAACTGGTGCGCACCCAAACCACGTCTTTGGCCGCGTAACCGAGTTCCTTGGCAACGGCATAACCCACAGCGGCTTCGAAGCCCTTGCCGGTTTCGGGAGCATCGCCGATTACCCAAGGCTCATAGGCAGGAACGCCGGTGCCGATCGTGAGTTTTCCGGTTGTGATGGTGGCAAGTGCTGCCGGTGCGCTAACTGTTGGCGCCGGCGCCGAGCAGCCGCTCAAAACTAGGGCTGCACTGACGGCGGCGGCAACTAAGCCGGCTTTTAGGGCAAATCGTTTTTGGATGTTCACTGACAAGGGGAGTCCTCTCTTAGGGCTGACAGTTCAACTTTGCTGATAACCAACCGGTTTATCAAATCCGGTTACGCGCTGTTACCTTTTACAATCTGATTTGGCCATTGCTTTTGGGGTTTTTGAGAAACCTGAGAGAACGATGGATAATCTCGGTGAACTCTCGGTGAGACCCCTGAGAGTTGCCTGTTTTGGTATTGGGCGTTGCCGGCCGCTAAGTAGTTTGGGAGAAATCGCTCTCGGAGAGGCCCAAAATGAAGTCAAAATATCGTCTAACCATCGCATCGGTCCTGATCATTGGGTTGGGCTCAACGTTGCTTGGTGCAACCGCCCCGGCCTCGGCAAAGTCGGTTGCGAAGCTATCCATCGCAAAATCAGCCACCACTTGTTCGATGCCGACAAACAAATACGGGCGAATGTTCAATAACCTTCCGGCGGCGAGCTATTCGGCTGAGGCGACCACCAAACTGGCAAGCGCCATCATGGCGCCGGCCGAGACCAACCCAACG
>CAZLWT010000026.1:0-11465 GCA_964563325.1 uncultured Rhodoluna sp.
CCGGAAGAGTGGGCAAGCTGCCTGCGCCGGTGTCATTGACCGAGCTGGCGGTATCCATCGCCAGGCTTTTGCCTTCAACTGCAAGTGGCGTGAGAGTGGCTGGATCGCCGGATCGGCTAGTGCAACGAATCGCGCTTTGTGGCGGTTCGGGGGCCGACTTCATTGATGCGGCAGGTGAGCACGGGGCAGACGTTTACATAACTTCGGATTTGCGTCATCACGTGGCGCTCGAAGCCAGGGAAGAAGCTCAGGCCAGCGGTTCGGGGCTCTCTTTGATAGATGTTTCACATTGGGCGGCCGAATGGCTTTGGTTAGAACAGGCGGCAAGGCAACTGGCTGCGGCCCACAGTTCTGTTAAGTTTGAAGTCAGTACCCTAAGAACCGATCCGTGGGACTTCGCGGTTACGCAATAACTAAAAATTAAAGAGACGAGCAGCAGTGCAGGCATCAAAAAGCAATCAGCTTGATTTATTGGCCCTTGAAGCCATCAACCAAACTATCGAGCGTCACCAACGCGAAATTGATGATTTGAAATCGGGAAAGTCCACCGCGGAACTTCGGGCCAGTCAACGTGAAATGGCGCTGCAGGTGCTGGAAGCTAGCAACCTCTGCGAATCTCTGAATCTAGAGTTGACTAGAGCCAATGCTGACGTTACGGTGGTCGATTCGAGAATTTCGCTCGACAAACAGCGTTTGAACCAAACTTCTTCGGCAAAGGATGCCCAGGGCATCGAATCTGAGCTGGTGACACTGGGCAGACGAAAATCCGATTTGGAAGACGCGAGCCTAGCCATCATGCAGCATCTCGAAGAGGCAGAGCAAAAGTTGTCGGACTTGATGGTCGAGAAGTCCAAGGTCGACTCGGCCCTTGCCGTGAAGGACGATAAAGCGATGCAGGATTTGATGAAACTGCAATCCGGCATGCAGCTTGAAACGACAGAGCGTGATGCCCTTAGGTCGCGCATCCCAGCCGACATCATCGAACTGTTCGATAAGAAAAGTGTTCGAGGCACGGCGGTTGGTCGATTAGTTGGGCGCCAGTGCGGGTCCTGCCAAATTTCTCTCACCGCCGCGGCTTATGACGAAGCCGTAAACCAGCCTGCCGATGCGCTGGTATTTTGCCCGGAGTGCGCGGCAATTTTGGTGCGCTCTTGACCTCAAGGCTCTTCATCGTCGAGGCAGACGGTGGTTCTAGAGGTAACCCGGGCAAGGCCGGATCTGGAGCGGTGGTTTTCGATGCGAACACCGGGGAGGTGTTGGTAGAGGTTGCCCGATTCATCGGAATCGCAACCAATAACGTCGCCGAGTACCTGGCAATAATTGCCGGGGTCGAGCAAGTTCTGTTGATTGAACCGGCAGCCAACATTCGCGTTCGTATGGACTCAAAACTCGTGGTTGAACAGATGTCTGGCCGCTGGAAAATTAAGCATCCCGACATGCAACAGTTGGCAGCCAACCTGCACGAGATCATTCGAGGTTGCCATGTGCTCTTTGAGTGGATTCCGAGGGAGCTCAACGGACATGCCGATTCGCTTGCAAACAAGGCGATGGATGAAGAGGTTGATTCGGTCAAGTTGTTCACCGAAACCCCTCAGGATCGGGCTCTGGCAGCACCAATCGCCGAGTTCAACAGTGAGGCACCAAGTTCGGTGCGCGCCCCGTCTGGAGTCACTGAGCCACTAACCACTGTGATTCTAGTGAGGCACGGGCGCACCAAGTTGACCGAGTCCAAACGAATTTCCGGGCGTGGGGGAGCGAACCCAGAGCTTTCCGAGGCGGGCATTCAAGACGCGAAGGCGGCGGCGCAGGAGCTGGGCAAAATTGGTAAAAGTTCACTTTGGAGCCACCTGCCGAAGATCGATGCGGTCGTTGCCTCGCCGATAGCTCGCACGCAGCAGACCGCCAAAATTATCGCTGAGCAACTTGATGTAGCGGTTAGCACAAATGACGACATTGCTGAAATCTCCTTTGGTGCCTGGGATGGCTTGACCCATGACGAGGCCGAAACTCGAGACCCGGCCATCTGGAAGTCCTGGCAGGGTAGCTGGCAGGTAAGCCCGCCGGGCGGGGAATCCCTCGAAACTTTTGATCAGCGAGTCTCTGATGGAATCACGGCGATAGTCACCGAGCATGCGGGAAAGTGTGTCGTGGTGGTCAGCCACGTTATGCCAATCAGAGGCTTCCTGAAGCGAGCTCTAGAGGCCGGAGTGAGCGCCTACTGGCGGCCACAGATTGCCCCATGCTCGATTACGATTTTGCGCTTTTGGGGTAATCAAGCGGCCGAAACCGTAGTTCTGAACTCAACAGCGCATCTGTGAATGGCGCATCCATCGTGCTTTGCGTAGTGTTAAGGGCGGATGGGTCGGCAAGACGGTCGCGGTGAGGAAACTCAACGAGGAACGTCCGGGCTCCATAGAGCAAAGTGGTGGGTAACACCCACCCGGGGCAACCCGCGAGATAGTGCAACAGAGAGCAGACCGCCGCGAAAGCGGTAAGGGTGAAACGGTGGGGTAAGAGCCCACCAGCGTTCTAAGTGATTAGAGCGGCTAGGTAAACCTCGCTTGGAGCAAGATCAGACAGAGAACGCATAGGGCGGCTCGTTCTAGTTCTCGGGTAGATCGCTTGAGCGCATCGGCAACGGTGCGCCTAGATAGATGACCGTCACCTTGTAAAAGGGACAGAACCCGGCGTATCAGCCGGCCCATCCGCTTTCCGTTCAACTAGTGTCTTGGGTCCCTGAAGTGTCGCGATGCGTAAGTTGCCGCTCCTAGAATTCCGGCATTGTTACGTTTGGTTGCCGGAACAATTGGGCAGTTCAATTTAAGAAGTGGCAGGAACTCGGCATGCTGCTTTGAGACTCCGCCACCGACAATTATGAGGTCAGGGCTAAACAGCGCATCCAGCCTCGAGTAGTACTTTTGCAGGCGTTTGGCCCATTGCGCAAAAGTTAGACCCTCGCGCTCTTTGGCTGAGAAGGCAGCCTTGGTTTCGTAGTCAACGCCGTCAATTTCCAGGTGCCCCAATTCGGCATTCGGCACTAGCGAGCCGTCCATCAAAAGTGCGGTGCCTATGCCGGTTCCGAGGGTAGTCATGATTATTAGGCCCCGACGTTTTTGACCTGCACCGAATTTAACCTCAGCCTCCCCGGCTGCATCCGCGTCGTTTAGCATTTTTACCGATCTGCCAAGTGTGCTTTCAAACAGGCCTTCGGCGTCAAGTCCAATCCACTCCTTGGAGATGTTGGCCGCTGACATTGTGATTCCATTCTTGACCACTGCTGGAAAACATATTCCCACCGGGTATCGGCTTTTTACGCCAGGCAACTCGCCGAGAATTCGTTGGACGACTTTGGCTATTTCGATGGGTTGGCCTCCGGCCGGAGTATCGTATCGAACCCGTTCTCCAACTAGTTCGCCAGTAGAGGTGTTCACCAACGCGCCTTTTATTCCCGTGCCACCGATGTCAATGCCTACAGCCTTATTCGTCATTCTTAATCTTCCTATCAAGCCAGAGTTAGTATTTCGGCACCGGTTTCGGTGACTACCAGGGTGTGTTCGAACTGGGCGGTAATCGATCGGTCACGCGTGACCACTGTCCAATCGTCTTTCCAAATGTCCCATTCGTGGGTGCCTAACGTAAGCATTGGTTCAATCGTGAAGACCATGCCTACTTTCATCTCAGTGTCATACATCGGAGCCGAATCGTAATGGGGGATGATCAGTCCGGAATGAAAACTCTCACCGATTCCGTGACCGGTGTAATCACGAACTACACCGTATCCAAATCGTTTGGCATAAGACTCAATTGCTCTGCCGATGACATTGACCTGGCGCCCCGGCGCAACCACGTTTATTCCGCGCTGCAGGGCCTCGCGAGTTCGCTCGACAAGCAGCTGAACCTCGGTGGCCACGTTGCCAACCAAGAAGGTCTGGTTACTGTCGCCATGAAAGCCAGCTTTGAAGGCTGTGATGTCAATGTTTATTATGTCGCCGTCTTGAAGCACAGTGTCATCTGGGATTCCGTGACAGATGACCTCATTGATTGAACTGCAAATTGACTTTGGATAACCTCGGTAGCCGAGGGTCGATGGGTAAGCCCCCTGCGAAAGCAGGTACTCGTGAGCAATGCGGTCGAGTTCATCGGTGGAAACCCCCGGCACGCAGTTTTGGCCAACCAGTTCGATTGCCCTGGCCGCAAGGGTTCCGGCGGCGCGAATGAGCTCAATCTGTTCGGCAGATTTGATGTCCGAACCGGTCCAACGAGTTGGCTGAGTCTTGCCAACGTACTCTGGTCGAGCAATCGAGTTCGGCACTAATCTGGTGGGCGAGAGTGTTCCCGGCGTTAGTAGACCTGTTGTTTTATCTCGCGGCATGCTTCAATCTTACGAGAGCAACGAATCAGGCTAGGCGCTCATGAAAGGACCAACGATGGATTCTGAAACCCAACCGAATGACTCGGCCGAGGAATATTGGTTTAACCAGCGCACCGGTTTGGTTGAGAGGGGCAAGCAGTCACTCGCGATTTATCGGATAGGACCATTCAGTAGCTATCTCGAGGCCAGCCTTGCCCTGCAAAAGATTCAAAAGCGAAACGAAGACTGGGATGAGTCAGAGGAACGCTGGAACAAATAGTCTGTGTAGCCTAAGCCCTAAGAGTCAAAAGAATGTTGTGGAGCGGGAAAAACTCCCTCGGTAACTTCTTGACGATAGGTTGACGCAGCATCTAGCAATGTGGCTCGCAGATTTGCGTATTGCTTAACGAAGGTCCTTGGTTTGAAGGCGCTTAGACCGGCGAAGTCTGTCCAGACCAGAATCTGCCCGTCGGTTGCCGAACCAGCTCCGATTCCGATTGTTGGAATTTTTAGTTGGGCCGATATCTCGGCAGCCAATGGTGCTGGCACCATTTCCAGCACAACTGCAAATGCTCCGGCCGCTTCAACCGCGAGTGCATCATCGAGCAGTGTTTGAGCTGCTGGTCCTCGACCCTGAACCTTGAACCCGCCCAAACTGTTGACGCTCTGGGGTGTGAATCCAAGATGACCCATGACCGGTATTCCGGCTTCGACCAATTTCTTGATCTGGGCTACGGATCGTTGACCACCTTCGAGTTTCACTGCCGCGGCTCCGCTGGTTTTCAAAAGACGAATTCCGTTGAGCAGGGCTGTGTCTTCACCCGGCTCATAGGAGCCGAAAGGCATGTCAATAACCACGAGAGCCCGCTTGGCCGCAGTTGAGACCGCACGACCGAAGGGGATTAACTCCTCGATTGTTATTGGAAGGGTTGAGGTGTATCCCAGCACATTATCGGCCGCCGAGTCGCCAACCAGCAGGACATCTATGCCGGCCTCATCAAAAATCTCAGCGGTTTGCTGGTCGTAACTGGTCAGGCAAGTGATCTTCCTGCCCTGCTCCTTAAAAGTTTGGAGCGTTGCCGTTCTTACCTTTTTTGGGCTGTGGGCGCTGGTCACTGGTTTCGCTTCCAAGCGTCGACCTCAATTTCCACGAGCATTTTTGGGTTTATGAATGAAACGCCGGCGAGCATGGTGAGTGCCGGTCTAATCTCGCCTAGCAGTTCACCGTGGGCCTTGCCGGCCTCGTCCATGTCATCGCCGTTTGCCAGGTAAACCTTGGATCGCACGATATCGCTAAGTTCGTACCCAACGTGCTTGAGCGCCTGCTCTATGATTTCGAACGCCACTTTGGTCTGCCCGTAGGCATCGCCCTCATGTTGCAAGACACCGTCAACCGTTGCCGTTGTGCCAGAAACATGCACGTAATCACCGGCCACGACCGCACGTGAATAACCGAGAACTGCCTCCCATGGGCCACCACTTGAAATCAACTTGTCAGCGCTCATTTTGTTTCATTTCCTGTCTTCTTGGCATCAAATTTGCTTGTTATTGGCAGACGGCGATCGCGCCCAAAGGCGACCCTCGAAATCTTGGGACCGATGGCACCTTGTCGGCGCTTCCACTCCGAATTGTCGACTAGCTTTATCACCCGTGCGACCACGGATGCCTCAAAACCCAATGCCACTATTTCAGTGAAACTGCGTTGGTGAGTCACGTATTCCTCGAGAATGGCATCCAGCACTTCGTATTCGGGAAGGCTATCCTGATCCACCTGATCGGGCCTGAGTTCGGCCGAAGGGGGTTTGGAGATTGAGTTTTGCGGGATTGGTTCGACTTCACCCAGGGTGCGCGCTTGAGCATTGCGCCATTCAGCGAGCCTCCACACCAAGGTCTTCTTTACATCTCTCAGCGGGGCGAATCCGCCGGCGGAGTCGCCGTAAATCGTTGAGTATCCGACGGAAATCTCGGTCTTATTTCCCGTGGTCAACACCAGCTGCCCCTCGGCGTTCGAGATTGCCATCAGGATTACTGCTCGCATTCGAGCCTGAAGGTTCTCGGCAGCCACCCCAGCTAGGCTCAGCTGATCCTCCAAGACGGCTACCCCCGTAGCAATGGTCTCCACGCGGTAGTTGATTCCTAGACGATTCGCTAAATCTAGGGCATCCGACTTGGAATGGTCGGAGGAAAATTTACTAGGCAGCGATACCCCAAAAACCCGTTCGGATCCGATAGCGTCAACGGCAATTGAGGCACACAGGGCGGAATCTATTCCTCCGCTAAGACCCAAAATGACCGACCTGAATCCGTTTTTTTCAACGTAGTCACGCAAACCCAACACCAGCGCATTCCAGATCTGCCACTCCTCCTCATCGGCTCGAGGGGGGCTGGATGCATTTTCGGCTGCTACTTCGTCACCTAAATCAAGGGTGATCAGGTCTGTCTCGAACTGTTTTGCCCGAGCCAATGTTCTGCCAGCCGCGTCGATTGCAAAACTGTTGCCGTCGAAGACCAAGTCATCCTGCCCGCCAACCAAGTTGGCGTAAACCACGATGGATTTCGTTGTGTCAGCCAGCCGTTGGGCCAAAACCATTCGGCGGTCGTCTTTATCGAGTTCGAATGGCGAACCATTGAGCACCAGGGTGAGGTCAATCGACTCGGTGGCAAGTTGAGCCGCCGGGTTTCCAAGTTGCCAAATGTCTTCACAAATCGCCAGGCCAATGCGCAGACCATCGTGTTCGAAAACGACCGTCTGGCTTCCTGGCACAAAGTTTCGGTATTCATCGAAGACGGAATAGTTCGGCAGATGGTGTTTTGCGTATCGAGCGTGAACTTTGCCGCTGAGCAGCACCGAGGCACAGTTCTGTGCGTTGGCCCAGTTTGCCTCGGGTCTGGAATAACTGGCTGGGTGACCAATAATTACTGCTACCTGACCGAGGCCTTGGGCTTCAAGTTTCTCGGCAAAGCGGTCGATTGCATTCTCAGCCGAGGACACAAAATCCGGTCGGCTGGCCAAGTCTTCAATCGGGTAGCCGGTCGCGGCCATTTCGCCAAAAACCACGATTTTTGCCCCAGCGGCAGCAGCAATCCGCACCTGACCAAGACAGTGCTCCAGGTTGTTGAATATGTCACCAACGATGGGATTTGTCTGGGCTATCGCCATGCGAACTTTAGGCATAACCATTAGCCTAGTAGCAGGCCGAGAGAGGAAAGCCATATGGATAAGCAACGCGACTTTGTGCTTCGAACCATCGAGGAGCGCGGTGTCAAGTTCATTCGTCTATGGTTTACCGATGTCGCAGGAACCCTGAAGTCAGTTGCTATCGCACCCGCCGAAGTCGAGGGTGCATTTGCCGAGGGGCTTGGCTTTGATGGTTCGGCCATCGAGGGTCTTGCCCGCACCTACGAAGCCGATATGCTGGCGCAACCGGATCCGAGCACCTTTCAGATCCTTCCTTGGCGCGGCGAAATAGATCCAACTGCTCGCATGTTTTGCGATATTCAGACCCCAGATGGTGAACCGGCAGCTGCCGACCCGCGCAATGTTTTGCGTCGGGCGCTAGCCAAAGCTTCTGAAAAAGGATTCTCTTTTTACATTCACCCCGAGATTGAGTTTTACCTTTTGAAGTCGGCTCAGTTTGGCCCAGAGGGACCCGTACCGGTTGATAATTCCGGCTATTTCGACAATGTGCCCGGAGGCACCGCACACGACTTTAGGCGCCGAGCAGTTTCGATGCTCGAGCAACTAGGAATCTCGGTAGAGTTCAGCCACCACGAAGGCGGCCCTGGGCAGAATGAAATCGACCTGAGATACGCCGACGCGTTGACAATGGCCGACAACATCATGACCTTCCGAACCGTCATCAAGGAAGTTGCTATTGAGCAGGGTGTCTATGCCACCTTCATGCCAAAGCCCTTCACCGAACACCCGGGTTCTGGAATGCACACCCACATGTCGCTCTTCGAGGGCGATACCAACGCGTTCTTTGATCCATCGGCTCAATATCACCTATCTAAAACGGCCAAGCACTTCATCGCCGGTGTGCTTCGACATGCTCCCGAAATAACCGCCGTCACCAACCAGTATGTGAACTCGTATAAGCGGCTTTGGGGTGGCGGTGAAGCCCCAAGTTTCGTCTGTTGGGGTCACAACAACCGGTCGGCACTTATCAGGGTCCCGCTTTATAAACCGGCGAAGGGGCAGAGCTCGAGAATTGAGTATCGCGCCATCGACTCGGCCGCGAACCCTTACCTTGCCTACGCGCTCATTTTGTCGGCGGGTATGAAGGGAATCGAAGAGGAATACCAGTTGCCAGCCGAAACCGAGGACAACGTCTGGAATCTGACCGACAGCGAGCGACGGGCAATGGGAATCCAACCGTTGCCGCAGAGCCTAGACCACGCAATTCGCAAGCTTGAAGAGTCGGAGCTAGCCGCCGAGACCCTTGGCGAGCAGGTCTTTAGCTACGTTCTTGCCAATAAGCGCCGCGAGTGGAGCGAATATCGGGCTCAGGTAACCCCTTACGAGTTGAAGAAAAACCTAGAGACCCTTTAGGCCCATGACAGCTGAACGTTCGTTTGGCCTGACTGAGCTGGCCAAGTACGGTTTTGCCGACCTAGGGTCGACGGTAGCCAAACTGGATCAGTTGGTGGCCTCGGTTGGCGATAGCGGGCATTCGGCCTTAGCCTCGCTTGCCAAGGTTGCCGACCCCGACCAGGCGTTGAATGCGCTTTTAGACTTGGCTGAAAAAAACCGCACGGCCATAAAGAAACTGTTGGTCAAGCCCGATTCGGCCGATCGGCTTTGCAAGGTTTTAGGTGCCTCTTCGGCACTGGTGGATTTTCTAAGGCGAAGCCCGCAGCAGCTGGTTTTCTTTGAGAAGCCCATCCATCAAATCAAGTCTGCAGATCAACTAAATGCGTCGTTATTGCGTGCCAGCCAAGAATGTTTCGACCAGGCCAGTATCGAAGACTCTTGGAATGCGCTTCGATTGCAATACCGAGTCGAGCTGCTGCAGATTGCCATTTTTGACCTGACCCAGCCCTCGGGTGAAGCTGCCATGCAGACCGTAGCGGCTGGTCTGTCAGATCTTGCAGGTGCCGCACTCGAGGGTGCTCTGGCAATTGCCCGCCACGAGTTGACCAGCAGCACCGTTCACGGTGTGTTCACGATGGATGAGGTCGCGGCCACCAGGTTGACCGTCATTGGCATGGGTAAATGCGGGGCGCGCGAGTTGAACTACATCAGCGACGTAGACGTCATTTTTGTTGCCGAGGGAACCGAGGGCGCCCTAAGCAGTCAGCGCGCCATGGAGGTTGCGACTCGTCTGGCGGCTCGACTGATGCGAGCCATTGACGGCACTGCGCGCGAGCCTATGCTTTGGCAGGTGGATGCGAACCTGCGCCCAGAGGGTAAATCGGGGGCATTGGTTAGAACCCTGGAATCGCATCTGGCGTATTACGAACGTTGGGCAGAGAGCTGGGAGTTTCAGGCCCTGCTCAAGGCCCGACCGATTGCCGGGGACCTAGAGCTCGGGCGGCACTATGTCGAAGCGCTGGCACCAAAGGTTTGGAGCGCCTCGACCAGAGCCAACTTCGTCGAGTCGGTGCAAAAAATGCGTCAAAGGGTTACCGATTACATTCCTACCTCCGAGGTTGATAGACAACTAAAGCTTGGGCCGGGTGGTTTGCGCGACATCGAGTTCACCACCCAACTGCTTCAACTGGTGCACGGTCGAACCGATGAGAGCGTGCGAATTAGAGACACTATTTCAGGTGTCGAGGCTTTGGCTTCGGCGGGCTACATCGCAAGAGACGAAGCCGGCATCCTGGTTCGCCACTATCGCTTCTTGCGGCTGCTAGAGCATCGAATCCAGTTGTCTCAGATGCGCCGAACCCACCTCATGCCTACCTCAGAGGTTGCACTTCGAGCTCTCGCCAGATCGGTGGACACCAAGAGCAATACCGCAGAACTGCTCGAGCGTTGGGAACAGGTGAAAGGTGAGGTTCGCAGCCTTCACCAAAAGCTCTTTTACCGTCCGCTGCTGTCCGCGGTTAGCAAGCTTAGCGAGAGCGATTTGACGCTCTCTACCGACCAGGCCGAAGACAGACTTCGGGCCATTGGCTTCGTTGATGCCAAGGGCGCGCTGGCCCATATCTCGGCCCTAACCTCCGGGCTATCGAGGCGTGCGGCAATCCAACGTCAACTGCTTCCGGTCTTGCTTGAATGGTTCGCCCAGGGAACAGACCCTGACGCAGCCCTCTTGGCCTTCAGGCGGTTGAGTGAAGACCTCGGAGACTCACACTGGTACCTGAGAATGCTTCGCGATTCAAGCGGCGCTGCCGAGCGCATGACCCAGGTGTTGTCAAATAGCAGACTGGCCACCAACCTCTTTGAGCGGGTGCCCGAGGCGGCGGCTTGGTTCGAGAAATCCGAAGACCTTATTCCAATAACGATGGATGAGTTTCGTACCGAGGTTTCCGCAACAATCTCAAGACATCAAGAGCTGGACTCTTTGGCCAGTGCACTTCGGGCCTTGCGTCGCCGTGAAACGCTTCGAGTTGCCATGGGGGCTGTTCTGGGGGAGTTGTCGATAGATCAGGTGTCTCAGGGGCTGAGCGACATAACCGAGGGTTATCTAGTTGGTGCCTTGAGCGCCATTCTCGGACCGCTCGGTTCGCAACTTGCTATCGTTCCGATTGCCGATGTGCTTGATTTTGGAATCGTCGCTATGGGCCGTTTTGGTGGCCAAGAACTTGGCTTTGGGTCTGACGCGGATGTCATGTTTGTTTACCGTGTAGTTGAGGGAGCGGACCCGGAACAGGCCCAGTCGTTGGCTGAGCGCGTGATTGCCGAGTTGCGTCGCTGCACCGCCGATCAGGTTTTGGAGTTTGAACTCGATTTAGATTTGCGGCCAGAGGGTAAAAATGGTCCGGTTGCCCGCTCGTTGAATTCCTACGCTAAGTATTACGAGCGGTGGGCTAACACCTGGGAGTCTCAGGCGTTGCTTCGGGCGAGGGCCATAGCGCGAAGCGCTGAGTTGGTCGCCGAGTTCACCACTTTGATAGACAGTTATCGATACCCGACCGAGCTTTTGGAATCGGCGGTAGTCGACAT
>CAZLWT010000027.1:0-11101 GCA_964563325.1 uncultured Rhodoluna sp.
CGAGATTTCTGAATGTGACTGGAGTTCAGACGTGTGCTCTTCCGATCTCACCGGCTTACCGTTCAAGTTCTCACTTGACAGGTGGTCATGCACCGCCGAGGTGGAAGGCACAACAATCAATCCATCGACTTGTTTTTCAATCAGAGTTTCGACAGCGCTTCGTTCGGCGGCAATGTCTTCATCGGTATTTGTGATCAGAACCTGATAGCCCAAACCGCGAGCCGCATCGACTATGGATTTGGTTGCTCGGTCAAAGAAAGCATTGGTGAAGTCGGCGATTATCACCAGGCCAATCGTTTTGCTCTTGCCGGCGCGCATGGCTCTCGCCAGCTCGTTGGGCCGGTATCCGATTGCATCGGCGGCGGCCCGAACCAGTTTGGCGGTTTCGAGATTGATTCTGCCGTAGTTGCTCAGTGCTCGCGAGGCGGTGGCCCGCGATACTCCGGCTCGGTTTGCGACGTCAACGATGGTTGGTCGACCGGTTTTTGATTTTGGCACTTTCCACCTCTTTTCGAATGTGATAAAACCGTTATGCGAATAATTTGCAATCAAAACATTGCTACTGTCATTATTATAGCAAGATTTGCGAGAACGTTCTCGCAAATTCTCACAAAAAACTCATAAGGAGAAAAAGTATGAAGAGTTCATTCAGAACTATCGCAGCTCTCGGAGTAGTGGCAGCTCTTGCTTTCACCGCAACCGGTTGTGCAACCGCAACACCAGCCAAGCTAACCATCGCCTTTGTTATGGGTGCAGAATCAGACCCATTCTTCCAGGCAATGAAGGTCGGCGCAGAAGCAGAAGCCAAGTCCGAGGGTGTAACCCTCATCTGGCAGGGCGACCCTGCAAACTACTCTGCAGAGACCCAGCTTCCAATCGTTGAATCAGTTTTGGCGCAGCAGCCAGACGGTCTAGTTCTAATCCCGACCGACCCTGTAGCGCTTCAGGCTGTATCTGACAAGGCAGTAGCCGCTGGAATCGCAGTTGCAAACGTTGACACTCACACCAACGACCTGTCAAAGACCATCACCTTCATCACCGGTGACAACACCGATGGTGGCGCCAAGGCTGCAGATGCAATCGCCAAGGCAATCGGTTACACCGCTGGCAAGACCTACGAAGTAGTTATCGGTCTTACCTCGGCAACCGCAACCACCAACGTTGACCGCCAAAAGGGTTTCGAAGCCGCAGTAGCAGCTAACTACCCAGGCATCCAGATCAAGGATGTTGCTTACTCGGAGTCAAACCCTGAGAAGGCCGCAACCAACGTCAGCAACTGGTTGACCAAGTACCCAAACCTCAGCGGAATCTTCGCAATCGATGGAACCAACGCTTCAGGTGCAGCAGCTGCACTTCAGGCTAAGAACCTCGTTGGCAAGGTTGCCTTGGTTGGCTACGACGCTTACCCAGCAAACGTTCAGCTGATCAAGGACGGCGTTTTCACCGCTCTTATCGCACAGGACCCAGCAGCCGAAGCACGTCTTGCAATCAAGACCCTCGTTGCTTACCTGAAGGACGGCACCAAGCCAAAAGATCGCGACGTAGTTATCCCTAACTTCGCGCTAACCGCTGACAGCACCGACGCTGAGTTCGCTCAGTACACCTACGTAGCGACCAAGTAGTCGATTCGTAAATCAAATAAGTAAGGGTAAAAAATGGCAAACAGCAATCAGGCAACACCAGCGAAGCAGACCTCGGTCGCTTTAGCTGACAGGTTGAAGGGAATGCTCTCTAACCAGAGCACAATCCTGATCGGCGTGATGATTCTCTTGGTCGCGGTCTTCGGATCGATCGAACCAAAGTTTCTTTCCGCCGCAACCATGAACAACGTCCTAACTGATTGGGGTTCTGTTGTTCTGCTGGCTGTTGGCCAAACCCTAGTTGTGATCAGCGGCGGCATCGACCTTTCGGTCGGTGCTGTCGTTGGCCTCAGCGGAGTCATTTCGGCCTGGACCATGGTGAACGTGCTTCACCTTGATTCGACCGCAACCGGCTCAAAAGCAACCGGCGGGTTGCTCGTCGGCTTGCTGGTCTCAGTGGCCGTTGGAGTTTCGGTAGGGCTGCTAAACGCACTCCTCATCAACAAACTCAAGATCGTGCCTTTCATCGCCACATTGTCAACCATGGGCGCCGCTCTCGGTTTCTCGGTCATCATCTCAAGCGGAATGCCAATTCAAGGCCCCGCTAACTACGCGCTAATTTCTGCGATGGATGCAAAGACAAACCCATTCTCTTGGGCCATTCTTGGCTCGGCTCTAGTCATTACAATCGTCGGATTGTTCCTGCACAAGGCGCGCTTTGGTCTCTACACCTACGCGATCGGCTCGAACACCTTTGCGGCAAGAGCCGCCGGTATTTCGGTTGAAAAACACCTCACCAAGGTTTACGCGCTTTCGGGTGGCCTCGCGGGCCTTGCCGGCATGTATGTTTACCTTCGCCTCGGTGCTGGGTCACCGTCATCGGGAACCGGCCGCGAACTCGATGCCATTGCCGCAGTGGTAATCGGTGGAGCTTCGCTCATGGGTGGAATTGGTCGCCTTTGGGGAACCGTTCTCGGGGCGCTCATTCTATTCACAGTGCAATCTGGTCTAATCATGATCGGGGTTGCCCCGGACTGGAAAAAGGTCGTTGTTGCAATCCTGATCGCGGCTGCTGTCGCGGCCCAAGGAATTCAGAAATCGAACAGGAGAAGCTAATGGCTGGCGAAGATAAAAGAGAAGTCATCTACGAAGTAAAAAACGTTTCGAAGCGCTACGGATCGGTTGTCGCACTTGACGGTGCCAGCCTAAAGTTGCACGCGGGCGAGGTCATCGGCTTGGTCGGCGACAACGGTGCCGGCAAGTCAACCCTGGTCAAGGTTCTATCGGGTGCACACGAGCCAGACGGCGGCCAAATCTTTCTTGACGGTGAAGAGCGCAGCTGGTCATCACCTCGCGAAGCTCTTGATGCCGGCATCGAAACCCTCTACCAGGATTCCGGATTGGCCCCGCACCTAACAGTCAGTCAGAACGTATTTCTCGGTCGTGAGAAAACCGTCAAGGGCCTTCTTGGCAAGCTTGGGTTCCTAGCTCGTAAAGAAATGGAACACGACGCTCACGCCGATCTAGAGCGCGTTGGTATTGCCGTCCCCGCAGCGAACCGTCCGGTCTCGCAGCTCTCGGGTGGGCAGCGCCAGGCAGTGGCCATTGGCCGAGCTGTCTCTTGGGCTCGCAAAGTCATCATCCTTGATGAACCAACCAACCACCTCGGTGCCCGTCAGGCCGGCGAAGTGCTCGAGGTTATCAAGGCGGCTAAGAAGAAGGGTCTGGGCGTCATCTTCATCTCGCACACCCTGCCACACGTGCTAGAGGTAACCGACCGCATCGTTGTTTTGCGTCTGGGTCGCATCGTCAAAGATGCCCCAACCTCAACCTTCACAGGTGACACTCTGGTGGGCACAATCACGGGAACCATTCAGACCATCAAGGTTGAAGGCGACTAATACCGATTCGAATTAAAAAAGCGTCTAGCCCTTTGCGTTTTGGGCTAGGCGCTTTCTTAATTGGGGGTCTAGAGTGAAGTCATGAGTGAGAATACTGAAACGGGACGGCTGCCCAGGGCGGCACTAGCCATCGCCATACCACTCGCCGGACTGGCGCTTATTTGGATTGCCATTCTTGCGGCAAGTTATTCAGATTTATTCACCGAGGCATACGCTTGCCCAACAGACCCGAACGGCGCCTGTCTTCCATTGAAGGAATCGGTACGGCTCTCCACCTACATTAATTTTGCTGGGATAGCGGCCCTCTGCTTGTCGTCGCTCTACGGCAAGAGGGTTTCTGAAACGGCATCCGAATCAAGATTTACCAACGCTGCCAGGGGTTTCACCACGGTCGCGGTAATCGCCAGCCTGATCACCACGGTATTTATGGCACTCGGGGTATTCATCCAACACCTAGATCAAAACCTGAACAGTCAAAGTGCCGTGGTGAGTTTATTGGGCACATACTTGCCAATCATTCTCTACGCGCTTTTGGTGCTTTACGTGGTGTTGCAGGCCTTTGTTTGGAAGAAAGATGAGCATGATGGCGAGTGAAGGAATGATGAAAAGTAAGGTTTCTGCAAACCAGGCTAGGCAGGCACTAAGTTTCGGCTACGCTCTTCCAGTCATCGGAACCACAGTAGCCATCGTTCTCGGTCTGATGGTTCGCGACCTCACGCAAACCGATCTGAATATTTGGATTTGGGTCATCATTCAACTGATAATCGGACTTTCGTTAATTTATGGCACCTGGTATTCAAACATCGCCGACAGTTTTAAGGCCCCGGCAGGTAAAAAAATTGGCGCCACCGTTGGAGCCCGACGCATCAACTTCATCTTGGGCATTATCTGGTCGGTGGTTGTGACCCTCATGGCTTTTGGTTATGGGCTTTCGGCCGTGCAAAAAATGGGCAACTATCGCTATAACGGCAAGTTGGAACTGCGACCATTGACCCTTGGTCTGGTTCTCGATGACTGGCTTCCAGCTTTTCTCTTGTTAGTCACCGCCGCTGCAGGAATCTTTGTCTTGCTCTGGGCCCGTACCCGCGATACAGACAACTAGGGATGCAGTTTTTCGCAAAAGGTATTCTGTTCGACAGCGATGGAGTGCTAGTTGACAGTCACGGCGCGGCTCTAGAGGCCTGGCAGCAGTGGTCTGATGAGTTCGCACCGCACTTTGTCTGGGACGTGCCCGAAAATGCCGGCAGGCGGGCCGAGGACAAAGTGCGCGAGCAGGTTGCGCCGCACCAGTTTGAAGAGGCGAATGACAGAATCAACGCCCTTGAGCAGAGTTCTGCACACCTGACCCTGGCGTTAGGTGGCGCGCAGGAACTCTTACTGAACCTGCCACCGAAAACCTGGGCCGTCTGCACATCGGCCAATCCAAAATTGGCTCGTGCCAGATTGTTGGCAGCAGGTTTGCCGCTGCCCGAGGCTCTGGTCACGGCCGCCGATGTTGAACACGGCAAACCAGATCCCGCGCCGTATCTGGTCGGGGCAGAGCGCCTAGGTCTAGACCCAGCCGACTGCGTTGTCTTTGAGGATGCGGAAGCGGGAGTCGCCGCGGCGATTGCCGCGGGGGTTGGGTTAGTTGTAGGAGTCAGCGCTCGGGCCCTCAACACTGGGGCAGACATGGTTGTTCGCGATCTTCGGGGAATCACTTTCGACGGTGAAGTGTTATTCATTCCAGATAAAAATCGATTGAGATAGGGAAATCATGGCCGAGGTAACTTATTACGGCGCCGAATGGTGCATCGATTGTCGCCGATCAAAGGCGTTGTTGACCAAACTCAATGTTGATTTTGATGAGAAAAATGTTGAGTTGAGCGCCGAGTTGGCCTTTGAGGCCGAAAGCATCGCCGGTCGAAAAAACATTCCGGTAATTTTGTTCGCCGATGGCACTCATCTGGTTGAACCTAGCGACTCTGACTTGCAAAATGCACTACAGGCACGGGGACTGGTTTAAGCAGTTCGTAACCAATTTGCAATAAAAACTAGCCAAGCGCAAATAAATCGGTTAGTATTCAAAGGTTGAGAAAGTTTTCAACAGTAGTCGTTTGCAGCATGTCAACTATTCACCCGGCCACCTAAGTGCCGGCTCTGAGACGTGCCAGTCTTTTCCTCTAATTGAGAGTCCGCCGTATTGCGGATGATTTTCTCGTGTGTGGGTCTAGCGCAGTTCGACTAGTCCACGTGCATCGGCGCTACTCCCGTTGATCACACACAACTAAAGAGGAAAAAACTATGCCTAATTTTGGCAATTCATCGTCGCGCGCTCCGAAGAGTGGACGCGATAAACCAGCTGGCAAATCAACCGGTGGCTTCAAGCCCCGCGAAGACGGCCGTGGCGCACGTGCGCCTCACCGCGCCGAAGGTGCCCGCTCAGAGCGACCAGCTCGTGACAGCCGCCCATTCTTCGAAGACCGCCCAGCAAAAACCTATGGCGACCGCGATGCGCGTCCAGCATTTGGTGACCGCGATGCGGCTCGCCCAAACCGTGATGGCAACCGTGCATTCGGTCGCGATGGCGCCCCGCGCACAATGGCCGGTGGCCGTGAAGACAAGGGTCGCGATTGGCAACCACGCACCGGTGGCCCTAGCCGCGACGCTCGCGACTTTGGCTCGGGCGATGCTCGCAAGCCGCGCTACAACGCAGATGACCGTGCCCGTCGCGACAGTGGCGACAGCCGCCCGTCACGCCCCTGGGAAAACCGTGGCACCGATCGCCCCAGCTCAGACCGACCTGGCTCAGACCGACCTTCTCGTCCATGGGAAAACCGCGGACCACGCACCGACCGTCCGGCTTCAGATCGCCCTTCATACGGTGACCGCGACAGCCGTCCGTCACGTCCTTGGGAAGACCGTGGACCACGCACCGACCGTCCGGCTTCAGATCGCCCTTCATACGGTGACCGCGACAGCCGTCCGTCACGCCCTTGGGAAAACCGTGGCACCGATCGCCCGAGCTCAGACCGACCTGGCTCAGACCGACCTTCACGCCCATGGGAAGACCGTGGACCACGCACCGACCGTCCAAGCTCAGATCGCCCGTCATACGGTGACAACCGTGGTTCAGATCGCCCACGCTTCGGTGGTTCAGACGACCGTCGCCCAGCTCGCAGCAACAGCCGCGAATGGGAAGAACGTCGCCCAGACCGCGCCGACCGCGTTGAGCGTGACCGCAGCCGCGACAACACTTTCGACTCGGCACGCAACTCAAACCCAAACAAGAAGGCTTTCTTCGAAGACAAGGTTCTTGACAAGTTGGCAGTGGCCGATCAGTCAGAGATCGTGGTTTCGAGCACCTTCGAAGAAATGGGTTTGCACGCCCGCCTAGTAACCGCATTGACCGGAATGGGAGCAGAAACTCCGTTCCCAATCCAGCAGGCGACCATCCCAGCGGCTATTGAAGGCCGCGATGTTCTTGGCCGTGGAAAGACTGGCTCGGGCAAGACCATTGCCTTCGCAGTTCCACTGATCACCAAGTTGGTTGCCGCCGGTTCGGTGCCACGCAAGCCAAACAAGCCACGTGCCCTAATCTTGGCTCCAACCCGTGAACTAGCCGACCAGATCGACCGCACCGTTTCGGCGCTGGCTCGCTCGGTAGGTTTCTACACCGCCTGCATTTACGGTGGTGTTCCACAGCGTCGTCAAGAAATCGCGATGAGCCGTGGCGTTGACATTGTTGTAGCCACCCCGGGAAGACTCGAAGACCTCATCTCACAGCGCATCATTGACCTCAGCGAAGTTGAGACCATGGTTGTTGACGAGGCCGACCACATGTGCGACCTTGGCTTCATCGAAGGCGTTCGTCGAGTAATGCGTGCCACCGGAGACAGCCAGAAGCTTTTGTTCTCGGCGACTTTGGATAAAGAAGTTGACGCATTGGTTCGCGAATTCTTGCCGAACCCTTACGTATACGAGGTTCCAAACGAAACCCAAGAAAACTCAACGATTGTTCACCGTGTTCTCATGGTTGACAACGAAGAGCGCAGCCAGGTGCTTTTGCGTCTGGTACAGGGTGAGGGCAAGAGCCTAATCTTCTGCCGCACCAAGATGACCGCTGAGCGTTTGAGCGAAAGCTTGACCCAGGCCGGTGTTCCATCGGCTCGTCTACACGGTGACCTAAACCAGAACCAGCGCACACGCAACCTTGAGCGTTTCACCAAGGGTGCGGTTCGCGTTCTTGTTGCAACCGACGTTGCGGCTCGTGGAATCCACGTAGATGACGTTGCACTGGTCATCCAGGTTGATCCACCAGAGGAATACAAGACTTACCTACACCGCTCGGGCCGCACCGGTCGCGCCGGCAAGGAAGGCACCGTAATCACTTTGGTTCCGCGCAGCCGTCGTCGTCGGGTCGAAGACCTGTTGCACCGCGCAGAGCGTGAAGGTATTTACAACGATGTTCGCCCAAGCAGCCCGCTGCTTGAAGAACTAGCCGGCCCAATTGCCCCAATGCCTGCAGCTGAGGTCCTTGACTTCGGCGACAGCCGTGGCGGCAACGGTGGTGGCGGTCGTGGTCGTTCAGACCGTGAAGGCGGATACCGCGGTGGCAACAGTGGTGGCGCTCGCTCCGGCGGTCGCGGCGGCTCGGGCAACTACGGTGGCCAGGGCAAGGGTCGATGGGCTGATAAGCCATCGAGCGAAAAACGCCCACGCGCAAAGAAGTTTGCAGACCAGGCCTAAAAAGCCAAAGTCAGGAATCCCGCCAGGCCTCGATAAAACGAGGTTTGGCGGGATTTTTATTTAAGTCGGTATCGGCGCTCGATAAGGCCCGAGGAATATTCCTTGGTTTCCATCAGGTCAAAACCTTGCAGGCTAACGCCCTCGGAAAAGAGGCTAGTGCCAGCAGTTAAGTCTTCGGGGCACTCAAAGAGCCGAATCTGAGTCAGCCGATTGGCGAGTATCAGTTGTGAAACCACATCGGCCCCGCCAGCTACGAAAATTTGCCCCGGATGCTTGCCCTCGATGAGGTCGATGATCATGCCCATGTCGCCCGCGATGAACGTGATGTCTCTTGACTTGAGACCGTCATAGCGCAGCGGTTCATTGGTCAACACGTAAGTTGGCAAGATGCGCTCCATCTCGCCAATGGCCTCAAGTTCGAAATCAAAGGTGCGCCGACCCATCAAGATTGACGTGCAAGACTGCACGAGCGAGAAGTATCCATAGTCTTCATCGCCGGTCAGGTATTTTTCGGCCCAACTCATGTCGCCATTTGGCGCGGCCAAAAAGCCATCTCTGCTCACAGCGGCGTAAAACACAACTTCTATCATCAGAACAGCCTAGTTTGAGTGGCGGCGAGTCAGGAATCGGGGTGGCCAGACCTACCACTGGCGCGTTGAATCGATAGACTTTAACCAAGCTTCGCTGACGCAGCCGGCCAAACTTGCCAATCTAGGCAACCGCCCCTTTTTGAGGATGAAAAAACATTGACCAAGCCAATTGTCGTAATCGCCGAGGAACTTTCACCCGCAACCGTTGAGGCTCTCGGGCCCGACTTTGAGGTGCGAAACGTTGATGGCACCGACCGCGCTGCTCTTCTGGAGGCACTGGCCACCGCCGACGCGATTTTGGTTCGCTCAGCAACACAGGTTGATGCCGAGGCAATTGCCGCCGCACCGCGTCTGAAGGTTGTGGCTCGCGCCGGTGTTGGCCTCGACAACGTTGACATCAAGGCCGCGACAGCCGCCGGCGTCATGGTGGTCAACGCACCAACCTCAAACGTAATCTCGGCCGCCGAGCTTGCCATCGGGCAAATGTTTGCCCTCGCGCGTCACATTCCAGATGCCAATGCCTCTTTGAAGGCAGGAGAGTGGAAGCGATCGAAGTTCACCGGTGTCGAGTTTTTTGAGAAGACCATCGGAATCGTCGGCCTTGGTCGCATCGGTGCGCTGGTTGCCGAACGCCTTGCCGGATTTGGCGTCAACATCATCGGTTATGACCCTTACGTGACCCCGGCCCGCGCCGAGCAACTGGGTGTAAAACTTGCCACACTCGAAGAAGTCATGGCGCAGTCCGACTTCATCACCATTCACATTCCCAAGACCCCCGAGACCACCGGAATGATTGGCGAGGCGCAGTTTGCAATCGCGAAGCCGAACCTGCGAATCGTCAACTGCTCACGCGGTGGCATCATCGACGAGGCAGCTCTCTATGCGGCTCTAAAGACCGGGCGGATTGCCGGAGCCGGTCTTGACGTGTTCGTGTCAGAGCCACCGACCGGATCGCCACTGCTCGAGCTTGCCAACATCGTGGTCACCCCGCACCTAGGAGCCTCAACCGATGAGGCTCAAGAAAAAGCCGGCATTTCGGTGGCCAAGTCGGTTCGACTGGCCCTTGCCGGTGACTTGGTTCCAGACGCCGTAAACGTGGCCGGTGGCGTAATCGACTCCTCGGTAAAGCCGGGCATCTCGTTGATGGAGAACCTGGGTCAAATCTTGTTTGGTATTTCGGGTGGCAGCGTTGCGGCCATCGAGGTAGAGGTCCGTGGCGAGATTGCCGCCCACGATGTGTCGGTGCTGAAGCTTGCCGGCCTCAAGGGCTTCTTCCAAAACGCCGTCACCGAGCAGGTTTCCTATGTCAACGCGCCGCTCTTGGCTCAGGCCCGCGGGGTCGACGTGAAACTAACCGTTGACACCAACAGTGACGAGTATCGCAACGTGACCACAATCAAGGCAACCCTGTCTGATGGCACCACAGCATCGGTTTCCGGAACCGTGATTGGGCCGAAGTTGCACCAAAAGATCGTGAACATCAACGGCTATGACGTTGAGCTGGCAATGGCAGAGCACCTCGTGCTGATGGTCTACACCGACCGCCCGGGAATCGTCGCCATTTATGGCAAGGCCTTTGCTGATAACAATGTCAACATCGCGGGAATGCAGATTGCCCGAAACGCCAAGGGTGGCCGAGCACTCTCGGTAATCACCGTGGACTCCAAGGTTGCCCCAGAAGTTCTAGAGCAGGTCAGGGTAGCCATCGAGGCAGACGTTATGAAGGCGGTAGACCTCACGGTCTAAAGCGAAAACCTAGCTGCGGGCAACCGCATCCATCGCCGCTTTCCAAGTTAGATAGCCGCCGTCGAGGTTTTTAACCGACCGACCGGCAGCTAATAAAATCTGCGTGGCAATGTGACCGCGCTGCCCTACCTGGCAGTGCACCACGAGGTCACCTGCCGGCAACTCGGCGAGGCGCTCGCGCAACTCATCAACCGATATGTTGAGCGATCCCGGTATGCCACCAGCGGCATGTTCGTTGCTGGATCGCACATCGATCAAGCTGGCGCCGGCATCAACCGCGCTTGCCAACTCATGCCATTGCAAGGTAGGGGTGCGCCCGCTGAGCACGTTGTTGCCAACATAGCCGGCCTGATTTACGGCGTCTTTTGCCGAACCAAACTGCGGTGCATAACTGAGTTCAAGATCCATAAGTTCATCAACCGTTAGGCCGCCAGAGATTGCCGTCGAGATAATGTCGATGCGCTTGTCGACCCCGTCTTCGCCCGTTGCCTGGGCCCCGATCAGCAAACCAGATTCGGCCTCAAAAAGCACCTTGAGCGAGATGCGTTTGGCCCCT
>CAZLWT010000028.1:0-11033 GCA_964563325.1 uncultured Rhodoluna sp.
GACACGAGAAGAAGTGGCAGTTTGATTAGCCTGAACTGTTGCCAAGGTGAGGCCCCATCAATCGTTGCCGATTCGGTTAACTCTCCTGGGATTGCCTGAAGCGCTCCGGTGGTGATCAGGAACATGTAGGGGAATCCGAGCCAGAGATTACAAAGCAGAACAGCCCATCGTGCCGGCCCTTCCTGGTTCAACCAGTCGATTCCCTTTCCTGACTGGGCATGCAAAATGGCAACGTTGATGAAGCCATTGTTCGTGTTGTACATTCCCTTCCAGACATAGGCCGAGAGGAACGCGGGGAAGGCGTAGGGCAAGATCATGATGGCCCGATAGATCTTCTTGCCGCGAAGTCGCTCATCGTTGAATAGCAACGCCAGCGCCAGACCAACAATGAAGGTGCTGACAACCGATGTGAAGGCAAAGATTATGGTCCAGGTGAAAATCTTTAGCAGTGGCCCGCGAAGCTCTTTATCTCCAAAGATTTTGTTGTAGTTGGCGAATCCAACCTCAACCTGCCAGCCGGTCTCAGATAGTCGCTCGCCGTCCTTGGACTGGAAGAATCCAGTCTTTTCGTTGGCGGCATAAACCGTTCCGTCAGTTTTGGTGAAGGAGTCTTTTTTCTCGCTGTAGACGGCGTCAAAGAAGGTTCGCTGCACACCGGCACCGGAAGGGTCGAGGGCCATAAAGGCGTCTTTTTCTAGGCTGGCACCAAGTGGCACCTTCATAGTTGACAAACGACTTTGGATTGAGTTGAGCTGGTCCTCAGTCAGCGCCGTCAACCCTTCGAAGCCGGTGGCTATGTCGTAGCCGCCCAGACCCATTCCAAAGGTGACCTTGGCGCGTTCGGCAGCGGTTAGTTCATGCCATGGGTTTGCGGCCCAGTCTTCACCACCGAGGTAAATGACTTCGTTGTCAGTGTTGACCGATCCATCGTCTAAAAATGCGTTATTGGCATCTGTGGCCAGGAATAGCAGTTTGCAAGTTTTGGTTTTTATGTCGGTGCAGGTGGGATCCTTCATCACCGTGACATCCATGAACGGCGCATTTTCATCGTTCACGATTGCGCCCAATTTGATTGAGGCTATCGAGTCAGCCTTACTACCGTTGTGGAGTGCTCCGTAGTTGGTGAAAGAGATGTAGGCACTGAAGAAGACAACCGACACCGAGAATGCAAGCAAAAAAAGCACTCCGGGCGCGAGGTACTTGGCCGGCAGCCCGCCACGGCGCAGGTAAATCCAGTTGACGATGACGATAACTACCAGAAGCACACCGGCATACAAGTACTGCTTTGCCGGTAGCAAAAGCATCACAACAAAGAAAGCTCCTGAGTCGATTAGCGCCAGGACAAGAATCTTTATCAGAGTGCCCCGCAGACTTGGGGTGCCACCCTCGGTCATACGACGAAGCCGAGCTCTTTTGCGCTCGGTTTGCTTTTTTACACCGGTGGGAAGCGACATATTTTCAAGCTTTCTGCTGGGGCAATGGAAGTGCACACATTCGAGGATCGCTGGTTCTATGAATCTGTATTTCTATGAAGCGGGATTTCGATGAATCGGGCTTACTTTGAAGCTCTGGTTCTTTTTGAATCCGTGAAACTTTCTTTAGACAGTGGTTCGCGGCCCCCAGTTTCTGGAAGCCGCGAACCCTACTGCTGTCTATTCGACGATTAGGAAGCGTCGATGATGTCCTGCAACGAGGCCACAGCGTCAGATAGGTACTGAGCTGGGGTCTTGCTGTCAAGCGATCCCTTAAGGATTGCTACTTCTGCAGAACCGATCTTGTTCCAGGTGGTGTCTTGGAATACGAACGATGGCATTGGGTAAGCGTTCTTACCAGCAGCGCCGAAGCCCTTGACCAGTGCGTCTGAAACCTTGGCTAGAGCCGCGGTGTTTGCCGGAGTCTTGCCCAGGGTCTTGAACGAAGCAAGCTGAATGTTCTTGCCAGCTAGAGCTGCCAGTACCTTTCCTACGCTACGAGCCTTTGACGATCCTGGAACCTTTACAGACTCCCAGTAGCCGCGAACACCTGAGAACTGGTGAACGGTCTTGCCACCGATTGAAGGGATCGCTACGATGCCGATGTCCTTCGAGGTTAGCTTGGCTGGGGTTACAGCAGGGGTTCCATAGGCGTGGGAGTCGTTAACGACGGTTCCCGCACCCCATGGACCGGTTACCCAGTAAGCAACCTGGCTGTTTGGGTCCTGGAAACGGCCAGCTGCGCCATCCCATCCACCAAATACTAGGTTCTTGCCTGCGCCGTTCAACCAGTTAGCGTACTTGGTAGCGCCACCGTTTGAGTTGGCGTCGGTGAAACCAACGGTGGTGGTCCAGCTTCCACCGGTACGTACGTACTGGGTGATGCCGAATGAGCTTGAGAATGCGGTCATGTGGTAAGGGTCACCCTGGCCAGATAGCTCATTGCTCATTGCAACTTTGCCAGCTGCAATTGCTGCAGCGAACTGTGCGCCGGTGGTTACTGGCTTGCTGACCTTCTTCTTGTTGTACATCAAGGCGATGTTTTCGGTCCAGGCTGGAACTCCGTAGAGCTTGCCATAGACGGTGAAGCCCGACTTGGCTGCATCTGAGAAGTTCTTGTTGTTAGCGCCAAGGCTAACTGGAGCGATTACACCGGCACCGAGTAGCTTGCCAGTCCAGTCGTGTGCTCCGGCAAGAATGTCTGGGCCGGTTCCCTTAGGAATTGCCGTGATTGCTGCTGCACGCAAGGCACCGAAGTCTTTAACCACAACGTTGATAGTTAGAGAAGCATCTGCCTTGTCAAAAGCGGTTAGAGCTGCACCAACGGCGTCTTTCGAGCCCTGGTCCATCCAAATGGTGACTACGGTGGCAGCCTGTGCCGGCGCAACACCAACGGTAAGCAGGGCAGCAGTTGCAGCAGCAGCTACAAAGGCAAGCCCTCTCTTGTTGTTGATCTTCATTATTACCTTTCGAGATACTTCGCAGTGAAGGACTTGTAATCAAGTCACTATAAGAAAACAACTTTGCAAGGGCTTGCGTCAAGTTCAAGTGCCACTATTTTGATAACGGTCTAGTTACGGTTATCAGAACACTGGTAGCGTTTACAATTTTTGCTATTGTGAAAGCGGTTTCTTGTGATTTTCGATGCGAAACCATCCGGCTGTCCCCTAGATTGGAAAGCATGTCCAACTCAGAAATCTTGCAAGCGGCTATCAAAAACCCAGAATGGTGGCGCACCGCCGTCATCTATCAGATCTATCCAAGATCGTTTTCAGACAGCAATGGCGACGGAATGGGCGACCTTCAGGGAGTCGCCGCCCGTCTAGACAGCCTGGTCAAACTGGGCATCGATGCCATCTGGTTTTCGCCCTTTTTCAAGTCACCTCAAAAAGACGCGGGCTATGACGTCAGCGATTACTGCGATGTCGACCCGCTGTTTGGCACCCTTGCCGACTGGGATGATTTGGTGGTCAAGGCCAAAGCGGTCGGCATTCGCCTGATTGTCGATCTGGTTCCAAACCACACCTCAGACCAGCACGAGTGGTTTCAAAAGGCACTAGCCTCGCCGGCCGGTTCAGCCGAGCGGGCCATGTACATTTTCAAAGACGGCAAGGGCAAGAACGGTGAACTGCCACCGAACAACTGGCAGTCGGTCTTCGGCGGCAACGCTTGGACTCGCATCGAAGAAGCCGATGGCAAACTCGGCCAGTGGTACCTGCACCTTTTCGATTCCACTCAGCCCGACCTCAACTGGGAAAACCCGAAGGTCGCAGATGAGATGGATGACGTCTTGCGCTTCTGGCTTGATCGCGGGGCCGCCGGGTTCCGCATCGACGTTGCTCACGGCATGAAAAAGCGCGAGGGTTTGCCAGACGTTGCAGTGCAGAGCAGCACCATGTCGGGTGACGTGCAGGCCGAGATGTCAATCGAGCAACTCGAAGCTCACGTGCCCTACTGGGGTCAGAACGAGGTTCACGACATCATTCGCCGCTGGCGCCGGGTGGTTGACGAATACGAAGACCGCGCAATGTGCGCCGAGGCTTGGATCATGCCACTCAACCGCATGGCCCGCTGGGTGCGGCCAGACGAGTATCACCAAACCTTCAACTTCGGCTACCTCGAGTGCCCTTGGGAAAAAGACAGCCTGGTCAAGGTCGTCACCGAATCACTCAAGATTTTCGGCAGCGTCGGAGCACCATCGACCTGGGTGCTTTCAAACCACGACGTGATTCGTCACGTTTCACGCTTTGGCATCCTGGGCACTCCCCCACAGGGTGACGGCATTGGGCCAAACAGCGAGCAGCCAGACGAGGCCATTGGTCTTCGCAAGGGTCGCGCGGCAACCGCCTTCATGCTTGGTCTGCCGGGCGGCGCCTATCTTTACCAGGGCGAAGAGCTCGGCCTTCCCGAGCACACCACGCTCGAGGGCAAGTATCGCCAAGACCCCACCTATTTCCGAACCAAGGGCCAAAGAGTCGGTCGCGATGGATGTCGTGTGCCACTGCCATGGGATTCCAAGGGTGGCGAGTCGCTCGGCTTCAGTGCGAACGGCGAGTCTTGGTTGCCACAGCCAAGCAGCTATAAGCGATACGCTCGTGACCTGCAAGAGGGCCTGGCCGGCTCGACGCTTGAACTTTATAAGCGGCTGCTGCGCGAGCGAAAGGCTTTTGCCATGGGGGCCGGCGAGTTCCGCTGGGCACCTGAGTTTGATGGCGAGTCAACGCTCTCTTACCTCAATAATGGCGTGCTGGTGATTAGCAATTTCAACGGCGACCCGGTGGCTTTGCCTGCCGGTGAACTATTGGTGACCACCCAACACGACCTAACCATCGAGGGTGTTCTTGAGCATGACCAAACTGCTTGGATAAAAATCTAAGGGATGATTTCTGGCAAGACACCGCCGATGCACCACGCGATCAATCAGGATAAAAGCTGGTGGCGGTCGGCGGTGATTTACCAAATCTATCCGCGCTCATTTTTTGATGCCAACGGTGATGGTGTTGGCGATTTAGAAGGAATCACGACTCGACTCGACGCGCTTGCCGCGCTTGGCGTCGATGCGGTTTGGCTGTCGCCGTTTTTCAAGTCACCCCAAAAAGACGGTGGCTACGACGTCAGCGACTATTGTTCGGTTGACCCAATCTTTGGCACTCTGGCCGATTTTGACCGGTTGCTCGCCCGCGCGCATGAACTAAACCTGCGGGTGCTGATCGATCTGGTTCCAAACCACACCTCAGACCAACACGAGTGGTTTCAAAAGGCCCTGGCAACAAAACCCGGCTCGGCCGAGCGCGAGTTTTACCATTTTGTCGATGGATTAGGCCCAGACGGTGAACTGCCCCCGAACAACTGGGTTTCGATGTTTGGTGGTCCAGCCTGGACCAGACTCACCGATCGCGATGGGGTGCCCGAACAGTGGTACCTGCACCTGTTCGACACCACGCAGCCCGACCTCAACTGGGCAAACCCAGCCGTCGCCTCGGCTTTCGAAGAAATACTTAGGTTTTGGCTCGATCGCGGGGTCGATGGCTTTCGAGTCGATCAACCCCATGCCATGGCAAAAGCCGCTGGGCTTCCCGACCACCCAGACCTGGCCAATGCCGGCGCGGGTTTCATCGAGGGCGGGGTCGTGCCACCGATGTGGTTTCAGCCCGAGGTTCACCAGATTTTCCGCGGTTGGCGCGGCATTCTTGAAAGCTACCCAAACAATCCGGCAATGTGCGGCGAGGCCTATGTGTTGCCGCTTAGCCTGATGGCGCTTTGGGTGCGGCCAGACGAGTTTCACCAAACCTTCAACTTTCGATTCCTCGACAGCCCATGGAATGCCGAGTCACTCTTTGAGACCATCAACGAGTCCTTTTCGGCATTCGACGCGGTTGGAGCGCCGGCCACCTGGGTGCTCTCAAACCACGATGTCATCCGCCATGCCAGTCGCTTCGGTGGGCTAACCGGCCGCCCAACCGCCTCAGACGGCGTAGGCCCGCTTGACCCGCAACCCGATAGCGCGCTTGGGTTGCGCCGGGCTAGAGCCGCCAGTGCCTTCATGCTGGGGCTACCGGGTTCGGCCTACCTTTATCAAGGTGAAGAGCTTGGCCTGCCCGAACACACAACTCTTGAAGACCGGCATCGGCAAGACCCCACTTTTGCCCGCACCGAAGGCGCTCGATTAGGCCGCGATGGATGCCGCGTGCCGCTGCCGTGGTCGGCCGGTCTGGGCGCCGCAAACGGCTTCAACTCAACCGGCAAATCCTGGTTGCCACAACCCGAGGTCTACCGAGAATACTCGCGTGATTTGCAAGAAAACCGGCCAGGGTCCACGCTCGAACTCTATAAGGCCGCGCTTCGCATTCGAGCCGAACTCGCCCTCGGCGATGGGTCATTCGATTGGCTGCCCGAGTTCTGCAGCGCCACTGCCCTCGGGTTCCAAAACCGCAACATCCTGGTGCTGCATAACTTTGGTGCAACGCCAATCGATTTGCCGTCAGGCGAGGTTATCCTAGTAAGCCAAAACGGCCTGACCGGCAAGCGCGAGCTTGAACCAGATCAGACCGTTTGGATGAAGCTTTCGGTTTAGCTCTCCTTGGCTTTTCTTGGCCACCAGAACTTGTCTCCTGCAATGAAAGCCAACGCCGGCACAATCACGGTTCGAACCAGCAGGGTGTCAAGCAAGACACCGAGGCAGACGATGATTCCGATTTGCAACAGGGCTATTAGTGGCAGCACGCCGAGCACGGCGAAAACGGCGGCCAGCAAAACGCCTGCGCTGGTGATGACGCCGCCGGTTGAGCTAAGCGCCTTGATCATTCCGTCGCGGGTTCCCAGTTTCACGGCTTCCTCTTGGGCTCTGGTCACCAGGAAGATGTTGTAGTCAACACCGAGGGCAACCAGGAACAGGAAGCTGAACAGGAAGGTGCTTTGGGCAAGACCGGCAAAACCAAGAGCGTACTTGAAGATCATCCAACCGGCGCCGAGGCTGGCAAAGAAGGAAGCCACCACCGTGAGCAAGAGCAAGACGGGCGCAACCACCGAGCGCAGCAAGAGCAGCAGCACGATGAAGACCAGACCCAAGATCAACGGAATGATGAGCGATTCGTCTCGCTCATACGACAACTTCACGTCATAGGCGGTGGCGTCTTGCCCACCAACTAGCGTGCCGTCGAAGCTTGCCAGTTTGTCGCGCAGTGTCTGAATCACCGCGAAAGCCTTATCAGAAAGCGGTTCGGCGTTGATCACCACATCGATTTGGGTGATCTCAGAGTTTGCTTTTCCGGCAACGGCCGAGGTCACCCCGTCAACGGTTTTGGCCGCATCGGCTACCTGCTGGGCCATTGCGGTTTTTACAATTACGGCCGTCGGGGTTCCTTGGCCGGCCGAAAACGCCTCGCCCAAGAGAACCTGACCAACCACGGCCTCTGGCTTGGCAACGAACTGTTCGGTTGAGGAAAGCCCAATCTTTAGACCCAAACCACCAAGCGCAAGGCTCAGCAGCACCGCACCACCGATGACGGCAACCACGACGGGTCGACGGCTAACCGATTTGCCAAGCTTGGCCCACAGGCCAGAGTCAGACTTGTTGACCGCTTCAAACTTGGGAATGAGCGGCCAGAACATCCATCGCCCACCCAGCAAAAGCGCGGCTGGCAAGACGGTTAGTGCGCCAACCATCGCTACCAGAATGCCCGTGGCGCAGGCGATTCCCAGTGCGCGGGTGGCTTCGATGTCGGCCAGGGTCAATGTCAGTAGCGCCAAGATTACGGTTGAACCCGAGGCGAGGATTGCCGGACCAGCACCGCGCAGGGCAACTGCCATGGCCTTGAAACGGTTTTGATTGAGCAGCAGCTCTTCGCGATAGCGCGAAATCAACAGCAGCGCATAGTCGGTACCGGCACCGAAGACCAAGACAGAGAGGATTCCGGTGACCGAACCGTCAAGTTGAATGCCGAAGATATCGGCGACGCGACGGGCAAGAATGCCGGACATGCCATCGGCCGAGCCGACAACCAAGAGCGGAACGATCCAAAGCACCGGGCTGCGATAGGTGATGAGCAACAGCAAAATAACCACAATTCCGGTGGTCATCAGCAGGGTGATGTCGGCGCCCGCGAAAACGTTTGAGATGTCGGCCTGGAATCCCTCTGGGCCGGTCAAGTAAGTGGTCAGGCCACTTGGAATATTTTCGGCCGAGGCAGACCGCATTTCTTTGACCCGCGAGGTGAGCTCGGTGTTCTCAGTCACCTTATCGAGTGGCACGACAATCAGTGCGGTTTTTTGATCGGCCGAGTATTGCACTGGCACAAACTGCATCGGGGCCGAGGCAAACTTGCCAAGCGCGGTCTTTCGACCCTCGATGAAGAGTTTTTCGGTGGCCGAGATGGCGCTTTCGGAATGGAACAAAACCAATGCGGCGGTTGAATCGGCACCGGGCAGGGTCTTCTGAAGTTCGGTCACTTTGGATGATTGCGCCCAAGCCGGAGCACCACTCGAAGGAGTGACGCTGGCTGCGGTTGAGTTGAGCGGGCCAAAGGCGAGCCCGGCCGCCGCAATGCCAAGAAGTAGCATCGTCCAGAAAGTGCGTTTTGAACTGATGAGCCCGATTATCTGTTTCATTTGTTGCCCCTATTGAAGATGTTTGTGTTCGCAGACGTTTCCTGAAGACTAGCAAAAGAGCAAAGAAAAACCCCAGCCGTGGAGGGCTGGGGTTTTGTGGCAAGTGAGGGATTCGAACCCCCGAAGGCTGAGCCGGCTGATTTACAGTCAGATCCCTTTGGCCGCTTGGGTAACTTGCCATACAAGCAAACGAATCGAAACGCGCTGAACTTGCTTCACAAGGATACCTGAAGAATGCCAACTATAAAAATCGATTTGCCGATTGGGGCTGAGCCAGGCACTAGGTTTGTAAATGGCTTGCAATAATCCAACGAAATTGAGGGCGATTTACATGGCTGGCATCGAAGAAGTAGCAAAACTGGCTGGTGTTTCAACCGCAACCGTTTCCCGTGCGCTCTCTGGAAAGGCCCACGTTTCGGCCAAGGCCCAAGACAAGGTCGAGCGTGCCGCCGAAGAACTCGGGTACGTTGCCTCGTCTAGCGCCTATGGAATGGCAACCGGTAAGACCCGCACCATCGGCGTCGTGGTTCCGTTTGTCGACCGCTGGTTCTTTTCGGCCGTTCTCGAAAGCGCCGAAACCAAAATGCGCGAACACGGCTACGACCTGACCCTCTATAACATCAGCGGTGGCGAAGAGCAGCGCAAGCGCATTTTTGACGAGTTTCTGTTGCGCAAGCGAGTCGATGCCGTTTTCACCTGCGCCATCAAGTTCGGTGAAGCCGAACTCAAAAACCTAAACCGCACCAAGAAACCAATCCTCGGAATTGGTGGCACCGTGAGTGGCGCCAGAACGATTTCGATCGACGACGTTGCAGCGGCGGCCCTGGCCACCGACCACCTGATTGCATTGGGTCACAGCAAGATCGCCATGATTGGTGGACATGCGGCCAGCGAAATGGAATTTCAACAACCAAACATGCGCCGCCTCGGATACGATCAGGCGCTAGAGCGAGCCGGCATTGAACCCAACCAAGCTTGGTTTTTGCCAGCGGACTTCACGATAAAGGGTGGCTACCACGCTGCCAAACAGCTGCTGGGTGACCCCCGAGGCGTTCCAACCGCCATTTTTTGTGCCTCGGATGAAATGGGTTTCGGCACCATCATGGCCGCCAAAGACCTGGGGCTTCGAGTGCCAGAAGACGTTTCGGTGATTGGAATCGATAATCACGACATGTCGGAATTCTTCGGTCTCAGCACGATTGCCCAAAACGTGCGCGAGCTAACGGTGCATGCGGTTGACCGCCTGATCAAAATAATCGAGGGCTTTAAAGATGGCGATGCCATCAACATCGAAGAAAACGAAGAGTGGCCGGTCGAGTTGATTGTGCGCGCCACCACCGCAAGACCCGCTTTGGCTCGGCGCTAACGGTAAACTTTAGCCATGGCTGACTCATCATTCGACGTGGTTTCAAAGGTAGATAAGCAAGAGGCGGATAACGCCCTGCAACAGGCCGTAAAAGAGGTCGAGCAGCGCTATGACTTCAAGGGGGTCGGCGCATCCATCGAATGGAGCGGCGAGAAGGTAATGATGAAGGCCTCGAGCGAGGATCGCGTCAAAGCCGTACTGGATGTTTTTCAGTCAAAATTGGTAAAGCGTGGCATTTCACTCAAAAGCCTAGACGCCGGAACCCCGTATCCATCGGGCAAGGAATACCGCATCGAAGCCGAGCTTAAGCAGGGCATCGAGCAGGACATGGCCAAGAAAATCACCAAGTTGATTCGCGATGAGGGCCCAAAGGGTGTCAAGGCTCAAATCCAGGGCGATGAGTTGCGCGTTTCAAGCAAGAGCCGCGATGACCTGCAAGAGATCATCTCGCTGTTGCGCGGTGCCGACCTCGATCTTGACCTACAGTTCGTCAACTACCGCTAGAGCCCCGGTCGTCGGGAAGGCATCGATTAGTTTTTCGAGCCTCGGCGTAAGTTTGGCTGTTTGACCCGCCAGCATCCCAGCTGCCAGCAGCGCTGCCGTTGGCACCAAGAAGGCGATAACCAGGCCGGCTGCCTGAGCGATTGCGCCCACGGCAACCTTCGCGAACATCATAGAAACCTGATTCACCATGCTCATTCTGGAGAGCGCCTGCGAAGTGGTCAATCCTTTTACATAGCCGCTGGCTGAAAAAAACGAAGGCGCCATTGGCGCTATTCCGAGGCCGACAATCCCCCACATTGCCGACAATACAATCAGCCCCGCGATCGGATTTGACTTGCCAATCCATGGTGCGACAAAAATGCTCGCCACCAAAACAACCGAACCGACCAAACCACCCCAACGTGAAAGTTCGCTGATATGTAATCGCTTGGTCAAACGAGTGATGGAAAGTCGCCCAACAATCATGGCGCTCGCAAAAACGGTGAAGGGAATTGCCCCCAGGGTCACCGGCAGCCCCAATTCAGTCTTAGCGAAAACCGCACTCCAGTCGATCATGCACATCTCTGGAAAAATGCCGGCAAAGA
>CAZLWT010000029.1:0-10972 GCA_964563325.1 uncultured Rhodoluna sp.
GGCACAAGCTCTTCCTAGCTAACTGTGCATCTTGTCACGGTAAGAACGCCGAAGGTTCGAACAACGCACCAAGCCTTATCGGCGTCGGCGCAGCTTCGGTTGACTTTCAGGTGAGCACTGGCCGCATGCCAGGCGCTGCCTCTGGCCCACAGCTTCCAGAAAAAGATGTTCAGTTCAAAGACAGCCAGATCGCCCAAATGGCGGCGTACGTTGCCTCACTGGCTCCCGGGCCAGCAATTCCGGTCGGTTCGCTGATAGCGGCTAACGGAGACGCGACTCGCGGTGGACAACTCTTCCGCATCAACTGTGCAATGTGCCACAACGCTGCCGGTGCCGGTGGCGCCCTGACTCAGGGCAAGTGGGCACCAAACCTGATGGGCGCGGACCCTAAAGAGATTTACGAAGCCCTCGTGACCGGCCCGCAGAACATGCCGGTGTTCAACGACGCCAACTTGACCCCCGCAGACAAAAACGACGTAATAACTTATTTGATGTATTTGGAATCAAACCCGTCCCCCGGAGGTAACGAACTAGGGAACCTCGGGCCAGTAGTTGAGGGTCTCTTTGTTTGGCTCGCAGTCTTGGGCGGCATCATCGGCATAACAGTTTGGCTAGGCGCAAAATCAAACTAGGCACGAACAAAAAAGTCTTAAGTAAATCAAAGGGAGCATCGAAGTGAGCGATTCAGAGCACGACTACGGCACCGGATTAGCGGTTGTCACAGATGACGTCGTGAAGAACCCGGGTATCGAACCACACCGAGTTCGCATGACCGACAAGAGCGTCAAGCACGCAAAGACGGCTGAGCGTCAGGTTGCAGTGATGTTCTTGGCCTCAGTATTCGGCAGCGCGTTTGCCATTTACGCCTATTTTGCGTTTCCGATTACCGCCGAACTGTTTACGGTTCGCGTCTCAACCTTGCTACTCGGCTTGGGTATGACACTCGGTCTGCTAGGAATTGGATTTGGTGCGGTCCACTGGGCCAAAACCTTGATGCCAGACGCCGAGGTTGCCGAAGATCGTCACATCACTCGCGGATCTGAAGAAGTGCGGGCTCGAGCAATCGAGATCATCAAACTTGCTGACAGTGAGTCTGGTTTCTCAAGACGCAAACTGATTCGTCGCAGCCTATACGGTGCCCTTGCCTTCTTCCCGTTGCCAGCAATCATGCTGTTCGGAGACCTTGGCCCAAATCCAGCCGATACCCTGCGCCACACCATGTGGAAAGCTGGAACTCGACTAACCAAGGACCCAACCGGCACCCCAATCAAGGCTTCTGATGTGACCGTCGGGTCTGTTTTCCACGTGATTCCGGAGGGCCTATCCGACCTTACCGAGCACAAGCTTGAAGAGAAGGCAAAAGCAGCCGTCCTTTTGGTCAGGTTGGACCCACAGGACCTCAAGGAAGCCGATGACCGCAAGACCTGGTCATACGATGGAATCGTTGCTTACTCAAAGATTTGCACCCACGTTGGTTGCCCGGTGGCTCTATACGAGCAGCACACCCATCACCTGCTCTGCCCTTGCCACCAGTCAACTTTCGATGTGACTGATGCCTGCAAGGTAATCTTTGGACCAGCCTCTCGCCCGCTCCCTCAACTGCCAATCGCGGTTGATTCAGAGGGTTACCTGATTGCACAAAGTGACTTTACCGAACCTGTCGGCCCTAGCTTCTGGGAGCGCAAGATATGAGCACCGCATCTAACACTCAAAAAAAGGGTGGTTTCTTAGCAGGAACCGCAAACTATCTAGATGAGCGAGTCGGCGTAGCCGGAATCCTCAAGGAGTTCGGTCGCAAGGTATTCCCCGACCACTGGTCTTTCATGCTCGGTGAGGTTGCCCTTTACAGCTTCCTTGTTTTGTTGCTATCAGGAACCTTCCTGACCTTCTGGTTCCAGCCGTCAATGGCGGTTGTCGAGTACAACGGCGTTTTCGCACCGCTCAAGGGCGCCGAAATGTCGATTGCCTACGCTTCGACGCTGGACATCTCATTCGAGGTGCGCGGCGGTTTGCTAATGCGTCAGGTGCACCACTGGGCGGCTTTGCTGTTCGTGGCCGCGGCCGGTTTGCACATGCTTCGAGTATTCTTCACCGGAGCCTTCCGCAAGCCTCGTGAAATCAACTGGGTTGTTGGCTTTGCACTATTCGTGCTCGGTATGGCTGCCGGCTTCACCGGTTACTCGCTTCCGGACGACCTGCTTTCCGGTAATGGTCTAAGAATCATTGACGGAATGATCAAGGGGTTGCCAGTCATCGGCGCCTATACCTCTTCACTGCTGTTTGGCGGCGAATTCCCAGGTGAAACAATCGTTGCTCGACTTTACGGTCTGCACATTTTGCTGGTGCCAGCATTGATTTTGATCTTCATCGTCATCCACCTATTCATGGTTGTCATCCACAAGCACACGCACTATTCGGGTCCTGGTCGCACCGACTCGAACGTGGTTGGCTATCCTCTTATGCCGGTTTATGTCGCCAAGGCGGGTGGATTCTTCTTCCTGGTCTTCGGTGTCATCATGCTGGTTGCCGCAACCTTCACCATTAACCCGGTCTGGAACTACGGAGGCTACGACCCATCCCCCGTTTCAGCTGGAACCCAGCCTGACTGGTACATCGGTTTCTTGGATGGCGCATTGCGTTTGGCGCCAAGCCACCTCGAAGCAGTTGACGCTTTTGGCCACACCTGGGCTTGGAACATCTTGTTGCCAATGATCGTGGGAGTTGGCCTGCTAGCAGTAGTCGCCATTTACCCATTCATTGAAGGCTGGGTGACCGGTGACAAGCGTGAGCACCACGTGCTTGACCGTCCTAGAAACGCTCCTGTCCGCACCGCCATTGGCGCAGCCGGAGTCACTTTCTATGCGGTTCTCTGGGCCGGTGCCAGCACCGACCTCATTGCTACCAACTTCAGAACCTCACTAAACCAGGTCCTGAGCACCATGCAGATCTCGCTCTTCGTCCTTCCGGTGCTCGCTTTCTGGATTACCAAGCGTGCCTGTCTGGCGCTGCAGCGCAAGGATCGCGAAATCGTTCTGCACGGCCGCGAGAGCGGAAGAATCGTCAGACTTCCACACGGTGAGTACGTTGAGGTTCATGAGCCACTTGAGGAGTTCGAACTTTATAAGTTGGTCGACTTCAAGGCTTATCAGCCGACTTTGGCTAGGCCAAACGCCATGGGCAAGATCACGATTCGTGCGAGAATCCGGGCTGGTTTGTCGCGATTCTTCTTCGAAGACCGCATCATGCCGGTGACCGGTTCAGAGCTCGAGGCCGCGCAACACGACCACGGGCCAGCAATCGAATCTCAAGACACCAAGGCGCTTCACTAAGCTTCGGGCATAAAAAACCCCTCGGGTCCGTCAGACAGATGGACCCGAGGGGTTTTTTGCGCTCTAAAAGCCTATTCGGCCGCTCTTTGGATAATTAGCTCGCGAACCCTAGCAGCGTCAGCGGTACCCTTCATCGCTTGCATTACCGCACCAATAACGGCTCCGGCAGCCTGAAGCTTGCCTTCTCGAATCTTCTCAAGAACGTCGGGTTGCTTAGCGAGAGCTGCGTCAATGGCTGCCAAAAGTGCACCATCGTCAGAGACCATCTCGAGGCCACGGTCGGCAACCACCTGTGAGGGGCGACCCTCGCCGGCCAAGACAGCGGTGAGAACTTCTCGAGCCATACGGTCGTTGATCTTTCCGCTCTCAACCAGGTTGGCTAGCTCAACAACATCCGAGGCTGTAATGGCAAGTTCGCTGACATCTTTGTCCTCGGCGTTCGCGATGCGGGCAATCTCACCGGTCCACCATTTGCGCGCGGCCTGTGGCTTGGCACCAGCGGCGACGGTCTCCTCGATCGGGTCCATGAGACCGGCGTTCACAACGTCGCGGAACTCGAGGTCGCTGAAACCCCAGTCGAGTTGCAATCGTTTGCGTCTGGCAGCCGGTTGCTCCGGAAGTTTGGCGCGCAACTCTTCGACCCACTCGGCAGAAGGCTGAACCGGAACCAGGTCCGGCTCTGGGAAGTAACGGTAGTCATCGGCATCGGACTTAGGTCTTCCACTGCTGGTGGCTCCCCTGTCTTCATGCCAGTGTCTCGTCTCTTGGGTGATTGTTCCGCCCTTGGCCAAAATAGCGGCCTGACGTTGAATCTCATAGCGAACCGCCCGCTCGATTGAGCGAAGGGAGTTCACGTTCTTGGTTTCGGTTCGGGTGCCAAGTTTCTCTTGACCATGCGGTCTAATCGACACGTTGGCATCGCAGCGCACGTTACCGCGCTCCATTCGAGCATCCGAAACACCAAGCCCCTTGACCATTTCACGAATCAGGCGCACATAGGCGGCTGCAAGTTCTGGCGCCTCGGCTCCCCCACCATAAATTGGCTTGGTCACAATTTCAACGAGTGGAACACCAGCGCGGTTGTAATCAACCAAGGAATACTCTGCTCCCTGGATTCGACCGGTGTTGCCACCGATGTGAGTCAGCTTGCCAGCATCCTCTTCCATATGCGCCCGTTCAATGGCAACGGTGAAGAACTTGCCGCTTGGCACCTCAACGGCAATCTCACCCTCGAAGGCGATTGGCTCGTCATACTGCGAAGTCTGAAAGTTTTTGGCTAGGTCGGGATAGAAATAATTCTTCCGACTGAACCTGCCGTTTGGGGCAATTTGGCATCCAAGGGCAAGACCGATGCTGATGCTCGATTCGATAGCCCGGCGATTCACGGCTGGCAAGGACCCTGGCAGACCAAGGCAAATTGGGCAGACATTGGTGTTCGGCTCATCGCCGAAAACGTTGGCGCAACCGCAGAACATTTTGGTCTTCGTGTTCAACTCGATGTGAACTTCGAGCCCGATGACGACCTCGAACTTCTCAAGGGCTTCTTCATACTTCATAAGTTCGGCTTTAGCGGAGCTCATTATTTTGCCTCCAAATCAGGTGCGAAATCAATCATTCTCTTGCCCCAGGCCGCTTCATTTAGCTGCTCGAGTGCTGCCCCGACCTGATAGAGTCTGGCGTCCGCTCTTGCCGGAGCCATGAACTGGATGCCAACCGGAAGACCGTCTTCCGGTGCCAAACCTATCGGCACGGAAATTCCAGGGATGCCAGCTAGGTTGGCAGGGATGGTAGCAATATCATTTAGATACATTGCCAGTGGGTCGGAAACCTTTTCACCCAACTTGAACGCTGTGGTCGGCGCACAGGGTGAAACTAGAACATCAGCCTTTGCAAAAGCGGCGTCAAAGTCACGCTGTATCAAAGTTCTAACCTTCTGGGCAGCGCCGTAGAAATTGTCAAAGGCGCCGCTTGAAAGAGCATAGGTACCAAGAATTATGCGGCGTTTCACCTCCGGCCCGAAGCCAGCTTCGCGAGTGGCCGCCATGACGCGTTCGATCGTGGGGTTGCCCTCTGGAGCAACCCGCAGCCCGAATCGCACCGAATCAAACTTGGCTAGGTTTGAAGATGCTTCGGCTGGCAAAATCAAGTAGTAGGCAGCTATCGAGTATTCAAAGCTCGGGCAAGACACCTCTACTATTTCCGCACCGGCACGGCTTAGCAACTCAAGAGATTCGTTGAAACGCTGCTTCACTCCCGCTTGGAAGCCTTCACCGTTCAGTTCGCGGATGACTCCGATTCGCATTCCCTTTACCGAACCCTTGAGTGCGGCTTCGGTCATCGACCCCAACGACTCTGGCAACGAGGTGCTGTCGTGCGGGTCATGTCCTGCGATTAGATCCTGAAGCATCGCCGAGTCAAGAACACTGCGGCTGACCGGACCGACCTGATCTAGCGAGCTAGCCAGGGCGATTAGGCCATAGCGAGATACTGCACCGTAAGTGGGTTTGATTCCCACGGTTCCGGTGACCGATGCCGGAAAGCGAATCGAACCTCCGGTATCCGAACCCAGCGCAAGTGGAGCCTGGAATGAGGCGACAACCGAACTGGAGCCACCACCCGATCCGCCTGGGATACGAGTCAAATCCCAAGGGTTCTTGGAAGGTCCATAGGCCGAAAACTCGGTTGAGGAGCCCATCGCAAATTCATCAAGATTGGTCTTGCCAAGGATTGGCATGCCGGCGTCGCGCAGGCGCTTGACCACCGTGGCATCGTAAGGAGGAATCCAGCCTTCGAGCATTTTCGAACCGGCCGTGGTCGGAGCGTCAATGGTTGTCAGGTTGTCTTTGACAGCAATCGGAAGACCAGCAAGGTCATGCATTTTCTCGCCAGCTGATCGACGCAGGTCGATTTCGCGCGCGGTAGCCAGCGCCGATTCGGGGCTGGTGTGCAAGAAACTGTGAACCGATTCACCCACGGCATCGATTCGGTCGATATGTGCCTGAGTTAGTTCTACCGAACTTACTTCTCGTGATTGCAACAACTTAGCAAGATCGGAAGCGTTCTTAAATATCAGATCGTTGGCCATTTTTACTCCTCGTCCAAGATTGCGGCTACTCTAAAGCGTCCCTGGTCACTATCCGGAGCACCGGACAGAGCCTGCTGCTGAGTGAGTGATGGTTCGACAACGTCATCGCGCATCACATTTGCCATGGCAATCGGGTGGCTGGTGGCAGGAACATCGCCCTCAACGGCCTTCGAGATTGTGGCGACCGAGTCGACAATCACACCCAACTCCAGGGCCAACTGAGTGACTTCTTCATCGGTCACAAGGATGCGAGCCAAACCGGCAAGGTGACGCACCAAATCGGGCGTAATTTCAGACATGAGTCTCCATTGATTGGTTGTTTATAGACTCAAGTTTACTTGGCTACGCTGTTTCTAGAGGCCCAGTCGGCGCTTGAACTCTTCTTCATCAATCACTTGCACCCCGAGCGTCTCGGCCTTGGCCAACTTTGAGCCGGCGTTGGCTCCGGCAACCACGAAGGCCGTCTTTTTGGAAACACTCGAGGCAGCCTTACCGCCCCGCGAGAGTATGGCTTCTTCGGCCTGTTCTCGATCAAAATCGTTCAGCGTTCCAGTTACAACTATGCTCATGCCGCTGAACGGTCCGGTTTCGGTGGGTTGTTGCTGGGGGCCAGCGTGACCGTCAGTCGTTAAGGCAACCCCGGATTTTTTCCAGCGTTCAAGAATTTCGGAATGCCAATCAACAGCAATCCAGTCTCTGATTGACTTCGCCAAAATTGGTCCCACGCCGGGGACTTCTGAAAGTTCAGTTTCGGTTGCTGCGAAGATGCGGTCGGTCGAACCAAAATGGCTGGCAAGGGCTCTGGCAGCCACTGGGCCAACGTGCCTAATCGAGAGAGCAACCAAATATCTCCACAGTGGCCTCGACTTGGCTTCCTCTAAATTGCGAAGCAACTTCAATGCCATTTCCGACGGCGTTCCGTCCTTTTTTCTGAAGAAATCAACCACCTTTGGTTCACCGTCTTCGCCCAGCTTAGGAAGTCCCGTATCGGCATCCCGCACCAGGGCCCGGATTGGCAGCAGGTCTTCAAGTTTGAGATCGAATAACTCAGCCTCGGATGTCACGGGTGGTGTGGCAGGTTCGAGGGGTTGGGTCAGAGCCACCGCAGCAACATAACCGAGGGCCTCGATATCCAAAACACCTCTAGAGCCGATGTAGGCGATTCTTTCACGTAGCTGAGCGGGGCAACCTCTAGTGTTAGGGCATCTGAGGTCGACATCACCCTCACTGGCTGGTCCTAGTTTTGCTCCACAATCGGGGCAATTGCTCGGCATCACGAAAGCGCGTTCCGTGCCATCACGCAGTTCGACAACCGGGCCGAGAATTTCTGGAATCACATCGCCGGCTTTACGCAGCACAACGGTGTCGCCAATCAGCACGCCCTTCGCACGAACGACATCCTGATTGTGCAGGGTCGCGAACTCAACCTCCGAGCCAGCCACCCGCACTGGCTGGACAACCGCATAGGGGGTGGCCCTTCCGGTGCGCCCAACTGAAACCCGAATATCAAGCAGTTTGGTGTTCACCTGCTCGGGAGGGTACTTAAATGCAATGGCCCATCTTGGTGCTCGACTGGTGAAGCCCATCCGCTGTTGATCCTCGAGTGAATCGACCTTGACAACAACGCCATCAATCTCGTGTTCGAGGCTGTGTCGGGTTTCGGCAAAACTCTTTACAAATTTGATTACCTCATCGGCCGAGTGCACCACCCGGTATCGCTTAGAGGTCGGCAAACCCCAACTGGCCAATAACTCATAGAGTTCTGATTGATTCTTAACCGGCGAATCGGGCCAGGCACCTATGCCGTGAACAAGCATTTGCAACGGTCGAGACGCGGTGACGGCCGGGTCTTTTTGCCGTAGTGAACCACTGGCCGAGTTGCGTGGGTTCGCAAAGGGGGTTTTACCCTCTGCAATCAGCGCGGCGTTCAGCTTGGCAAAGCTTTCGAGCCCGAAGAAAATTTCGCCCCGCACCTCAACCACCGGCGGATGCCCGACCCCCAGCAACTTTCGCGGAATACCCGGAATGGTCAGCACATTGGCCGTAACATCTTCGCCAACCACGCCATCGCCACGGGTGGCCGCAGAGATTAGCAAACCGTTTTGATAACGCAGGTTGATTGCCAAGCCGTCGATTTTGAGTTCACAGAGCAACCTGACCTCGTCAAGCCCCTGGACCGCCTTGACGAGCCAGGTTCTCAACTCCGCCTCATCGAAGACGTTATCCAGACTCATCATGCGCTCGAGGTGAGTCACCGGTGAAAAGGTTTGGGTGGCTAAACCACCAACAGTTTGAGTGGGGCTGTCCCCCGTTATCAAGTCGGGGAACCGGTTCTCCAAATCTTGAAGCTCGAGTGCTAGGGCATCGTATTCCGCATCGCTTACCAACACCGTGTTTCCCTCGTAATAAGCGCGCCGAAGTGCGTTTATTCGATCAACCAGTTCGTTCACTCGGTGGCTGGCGCTCTCGTGCGAAAGTTCGTTCATTGGCGGCGGTTAGCCCGCACTTCCAACTGGCAGGGCACTAACCGTGCGATCGATGGTGGTCTGTGCGAGCACACGAGTTCCAAGGTAAACAACGGCGGTTTGACCTGGAGCGACCCCCATCAACGGTTCGTCTAAACGAATCTCAAACTCTTCACCGGCAACGCGCGCCTCGCCCGTGACTTCCTCGCCGTGGGCTCGCACCTGCACCCCAACCCGAAACCATTCCTCAGGCGAATCAGGTGCTAGGCCACACCAGGTAAAGCGCGATCCGGTTAGCGCGGTCACGGCCAGTGCCGCATGTGGGCCCACGATTACGACATTCTCTTTGGGTCTAATCTCAAGCACGAACCTAGGCTTGCCATCGGCCGCCGGTCTTCCAAGGTTCAGGCCCTTGCGCTGTCCAACGGTGAAACCGTGTGATCCCTGGTGCTCGCCAAGTTTGGTGCCCTCCCGGTCAACGATATCGCCCGTCGCGCTGCCGAGTTTGTCGGCAATCCAATCCTGGGTGTCGCCTTCGGGAATGAAGCATATGTCATAACTGTCCGGTTTATTTGCCACGGATAATCCGCGCGCATCGGCCTCGGCACGAATCAAGTCCTTCGAAGCCGTGGCCCCGAGTGGAAACATCGAATGGGCAAGTTGTTCGGCGGTTAGCACCCCGAGAACATAACTTTGATCCTTTGCCATCGCAGCGCTGCGGTGCAGCTCGAGGTTTCCCTCCGCATCCGAAAGCAAACTCGCATAGTGCCCGGTGCAAACCGCGTCAAAGCCCAGAGCAAGGGCTTTTTCTAGCAGTGCGGCAAACTTTATCTTCTCGTTGCATCGCATGCAGGGGTTTGGAGTGCGCCCGGCACGGTACTCGTTGATGAACTCATCCACCACGTCAACTTTGAAGCGTTCCGAGAAATCCCAAACGTAATAGGGAATTCCTATTACGTTTGCCGCGCGTTGCGCATCCATCGAATCTTCAATTGTGCAACAGCCACGGCTGCCGGTTCTTAGAGTTCCGGGCATACGAGACAGCGCTAGGTGCACGCCTACGACCTCGTGCCCGGCCTCAACAGCTCTCGCCGCGGCTACGGCCGAGTCAACCCCACCGCTCATCGCCGCTAAAACCTTCATTTGAACCCTCTGTCTTGATTGACGCAATTATCCATTTGGCATACCTGCCCGTTTGGCCGAAGCATAGGCTCGAGGCAACTGCGCCAAAAAGCCATCGATATCTTCCTCAGTTGTAGACAACCCTAGGCTGACTCGAATGCATCCCGAGGCATCGGCCTCGCTGCGCCCCATTGCAATCAAGACATGCGAGGCAACTGCAACACCGGCTTGACAGGCCGAGCCATTTGACACGGCAAAACCGGCAGCATCCAAAAGAAACAGCAGCGAGTCGCCACTGCAACCGCTGAAGGTGAAGTGGGCGTTGTCTGGAAGCCGATTCGCGCCAACCGAGGTTGCCCTGATGTCGGGTGAAATGGCGAGCACTCCTATGGTTAGCCGCTCACGCAACTGCATCAGGCGAAGCCCCCGCGGCTCCAACTCCTGCTCAGCCAGCTCCAATGCCATTGCCAGGGCCTTTGCGGAAGCCACGTTCATGGTTCCCGAGCGCATCGAGCGCTCTTGCCCCCCGCCGTGCTGAACCGAAACCAACTTGGTGGCCCTTGAGACGATGAGCGCTCCCACTCCAACCGGTGCACCGAGCTTATGACCACTAACTGCCATTGTGCTCAGCCCGCTGGCAGCAAAACTAACCTCGATATGGCCAATCGCCGCGACCGCATCAGAGTGCACTGGAACCGAAAATTTGTTGGCAATTTCTGTCACCAGTGGAATCTCGGTCACAACTCCAACCTCGTTATTGGCCCACATGAGCGAAACCAGAGCAACCCGCTCGTGATTTGCTTCCAGAAAATGCTCGAGCCAAGCTAGGTCAACCTCGCCAAGATCGTTAACTGGAATCCAGGCGACTTCGGCTGACTGTTCGGAAACCAACCATTCAATCGGGTCAATGACCGCATGGTGCTCGGTGTATGCCGAGACAATCAGGGGTCGAATCTGATCTCGCTGTCGTT
>CAZLWT010000030.1:0-10785 GCA_964563325.1 uncultured Rhodoluna sp.
CTGCTCGGTCCATCGGGTTGCGGAAAAACCACCACCCTGCGACTGGTCGCTGGTCTAGAGCAGCCAACCGCCGGCCGGATTCTTATCGGGGGCAAAGATGTCACCGACATGAAGCCACACCAACGCCCGGTGAATACGGTGTTCCAAAGCTACGCGCTCTTCCCGCACATGAACGTGCTCGAGAACGTTGCCTTCGGCTTGCGTCAGCGCAAAATCGAGGATCCGCTGGCCAAGGCACAGGATGCCCTGAAGTTGGTAGAACTGGAACACCTTGCGCTGCGTCGCCCTCAGCAGCTTTCCGGAGGCCAGCAACAGCGTGTAGCACTGGCTAGGGCCCTGGTAAACCGTCCGTCGCTCTTGCTGCTGGACGAACCCCTGGGTGCGCTAGACCTAAAGTTGCGGCGCCAGATGCAGATTGAGCTAAAAGCAATCCAAATGGAAGTCGGTCTGACCTTCCTGCATGTGACTCACGACCAGGAAGAGGCCATGGACATGGCCGACACTGTTGCCGTCATGAACAAGGGCCGAATCGAGCAAATGGGTGCCCCTGAAAAACTTTACGACCGACCAAAAACGGTCTTTGTCTCTAAGTTCCTTGGTCAGTCAAATCTGTTCGTGGGCGAAGTTTCCGAGCAGAATGCCAGCTCGGTGAGCATAAACGTTGCCGGAAAAAAGCTAACCGTTCCCAAGGATAGAGCAGAGCGTCACGAGGGCAGGATTGCCCTTGGTGTTCGCCCCGAAAAAGCAATGTTCCATGAAGACGAAGCGCCAACAACGGCCGCGGGACTCAATATCATTGGCCCGGGCGAAATCATTGACATTCGATTTACCGGTGTCAGCAACCAGTACCTAATCGATATTCCCAACCTCGGTCAGGTGACAGTTTTCGCGCAAAATATTGGCAAATCACCGGTCACCGAGCTTGGTGCCAAAGTGTGGGTCAGCTGGAAGGTTGAGCACAGTTTTGGGCTTTCGGATCTTCCAATTGAAAGCGTTACCGAGTCGATAGCGGTGCTCTAACGTGGCATTCGCGGCTTTTGGTTCTGCAACCCCGGCAAAGGCGAACGCCCCGGTAAAAACTGGTGGTCGAGTGGCGCTGTTTCTCTTGCTACCCGGCTTGGCTTATCTAGCGGCATTCTTCCTGACGCCACTGATTTCTTTGATTGTCACCTCACTCAAAGTGCCGTCCGCCACCGGATACGGAACCTTCGATTATTCGTTGGCCATCGGCAATTATTGGACCGTCATCCATGACTATTACCCGCAAATCCTTAGGTCCTTCGGGTTCGCGCTGGTCGCCACGATTTTTGCTTTGCTGATCAGCTATCCGCTGGCCTACTTCATCGGGGTGTCCGCCAGAAGATGGCCGCTGCTTCAAGGGCTCATGCTCACCCTGGTCATCGCACCTTTTTTCATCAGCTTCCTGCTTCGCACCTTTGCCTGGAAGCAACTTTTCAGCAATGAATCATGGATTGTAACGACGCTGCAAAGCTGGCACATTTTGGCCCCGCATCAGTATTTGGTTGGCACCCCTTTCATGGTGATTTTTGGTCTCACCTACAACTTCATTCCCTTCATGACCTTGCCGCTGTATACCTCGCTCGAGCGTCTCGATATCAGGCTGCTCGAAGCCGGAGCCGATCTTTATGCCACCCCGGCACAAATATTTCGCAAGATCACCCTGCCACTGACGATGCCGGGAATCATTTCCGGAACCCTGCTTACCTTCATTCCAATCGCTGGTGACTACGTAAACGCCTCTGGAGATTTCCTAGGAGGCCCTGACACGTCAATGATTGGCAACGTGGTCGAATCGAAGTACCTGAACGTTGGTGACTATCCCTCGGCCTCGGCGCTTTCGGTGCTGCTGATGGGTGTCATTTTGCTGCTGGTGGTTTTTTACGTCAGACGAAGCGGAACCGAGGATTTGCTTTGAAATCCTTCTCGCTCGGTCGCCTTACACTGCCGGTATACGCGGTTCTCGCTTTCGTTTACCTGCTGATTCCCATTGCCTACACCTTCGTTTTCTCGTTCAATAACTCCCTCAAGACCAACCTGATCTGGCGCGGTTTTACCCTCGATAAGTGGACCAATGTCTGCCAACAGCAGGGGGTTTGCGAGGCCTTCGGAAATTCCATTTTGATCGGTGTTGTCTCAACCGTTTTTGCCACGGCGATGGGCACCATGATTGCCATTGCTCTGGTTCGCTATCGCTTCAAATTCAGAAGTGCCGTTAGCCTGCTGCTTTTCCTGCCCATGGCAACCCCCGAGGTGGTTCTGGGTGCTGGACTGGCCTCGCAATTCTTCAGCCTGGGCGCTGAGCGGGGAATCGTGACCATCATCATTGCCCACGTCATGTTTTGTTTGAGCTTCGTTGTGGTGACCGTGAAAGCCAGGGTCGCCAGTTTGGATCCGACGCTCGAAGAAGCGGGTCGCGACCTCTACGGTTCGCCATCCCAGGTTTTCTGGAAGATCACTTTCCCGCTTCTGCTTCCGGGAATCATGGCTGCGGCGCTTTTGTCATTTGCCCTGAGTTTTGATGACTTCATCATCACCAACTTCAACTCGGGAACCGCAATGACGTTTCCAAAATACGTTTACACGGCGGCCCAACGAGGCATCCCCGCCGAAGCCAACGTGGTTGGGTCGGCGGTATTCCTGCTGGCAATCGCGATCGTGATTTCGATTCAGATCAGGTCGGCCGCCAAGGCCAAACGACTTCGTCGTTCCTAGGCCAAACGACTTCGCCGTTCCTAGGTGAAGAGCGCCGAAACCGCTTCGCGGAAGTGCTCGGTGTGGCGCTTAACGTCATCCAAAGTGTGTGCCGGTGACATCAGGGCCATATTGTGGAACGGTGTCATCAAGACGCCACGGTTTATTGCGTGGAGGTGCAGGTACTGTTGCAACTCGAAATCATCGGCCTCGGCGGCTTCCTTGCCGGTGCTTGGGGCGGTTGATCTAAAGCTGTATTCGGCTCGGCAACCCAACTGGGATACCTGCCAGGGTGCACCGAACTCATCGATGATTGACTGCACATCGGCGGTCCAGACATCGCAGAGCGCCTCCATGCCAACGAACGCGTCGGCGGTCAAAACCTCGGTAAGTGTCGCCCGGATGGCCGCCATCGAAAGGGCGTTTCCGGCGAGGGTTCCACCAACCCCGCCAACGTCAATATGTTCAAGGTGAACGCTGTCAAGCACCCGTTGGGTCAGTTCGGCACTCATGCCGAAGGCTCCGGCCGGAATGCCGGCACCGATGGTTTTACCCAGAACCACGGCATCGGGGTTTAGCTGGCGCCTTGCGGTCATGCCTCCGACGCCTTCCGAAAGAGTGTGGGTCTCATCGTGAATCAGAATCACGCCGTAATTGGTGGCCAGAACGCGCAGCCCCTCGAGATAGCCGGCCTCGGGAAGCACGATGCCGATGTTGGTCATGGCCGGCTCGATGAGAGCGGCGGCGACGGTTCCGGTGGCAAAGGCTGCCTCGGCGGCATCCAAGTCATTGAAGGGCACCACGATGGTGGTCTCGCTTAGTTCAACCGGGGCGCCGATGTTGTTTTCGCGCGATACCGTCTTGCCATTGGCATCGAGGTTGGCAAAGGTTTCGTCTACCGTGCCGTGATAGCAGTAATCGTGAACCATGATCTTGTGCCGCCCGGTCACGTGGCGCGCATAGCGAATCAGATGACGGTTTGCGTCGGTTGCGGTGAGCGTGAACTGCCACTTTGGCAGCCCGAAGCGATCGGCCAGGGTCTGGGCAGCCACCGCAGCGTCCTCGGTTGGCAGCATGAAGGTCAAACCCTTTTGCAGTTGGGCGGCGATTGCCGCAACCGAGGCGTCGGGGGAGTGACCGACCATCGCACCGGTGTCTCCGAGGCAAAAATCGACGTATTCGATGCCGTCGACATCGGTGAAACGCGACCCCTTGGCGGCGGCAACGTAAACCGGGTGCGGCCCCGGCCACTTGGCCATCCAAGACATCGGAACGCCGTTCATCAATGGCCCGGCGGCCTTCTGGTGGTCGGCCTTCGATTGCTGGTGGGTTGCCTCGAATAGCTCAACCTCGCTCGCGAATAGGCTAGCCAGCTTGGTTCGGTCTTGGTAACTGTGCAAAGTGAATCACCCTTAATCGAAAACGATGGATGTGAAAAAGAGGGACCCTCTCGGATCCCTCTTTCAGCCTAGCCTTTTCGGGCTAGAGAGCTGCTATGCCCTGCTCTAGCACGTCTAGTGCGTCGTTGAGCAACGCATCCGAGATGTTTAGCGGTGGCAAGAAACGGATAACGTTTCCGTAGGTTCCGGCGTTCAGAACCAAGACTCCGTTTTGGTGGCAATGCTTCACCAGCGTGTCAACCGCTGCTGAGTTCGGGTTCAGCGTGCCTGGTTCGACGAGTTCAATCGCAATCATTGCGCCACGACCGCGAACATCGCCGATCACCGGGAAGTTGCTTTGCAGCGCCTTTAGGCGAGAAAGCAAAACACCCTCGATGCGAGCGGCGTTTTCTAGCACTCCACCGGCTTCAATCTGCTGCAGCACCGAAATGGCCGCCGCGGCAGAAACCGGGTTTCCACCGAAGGTGCCTCCGATTCCGCCGGCGTGCGAAGAGTCCATGATGTCGGCTCGACCGGTCACGGCTGAAAGCACCATGCCGCCTGCGATTCCCTTGGCAATGGTTACCAGGTCGGGAACGAAGGTTGGCTCCCACTCGCTGGCAAACCAACGACCGGTTCGGGCGATGCCCGACTGAACCTCATCGGCAACAACCACGATGCCGTTGACCTTGGCCCAGGTGGCCAGAGCGGTCAGGAATCCGGGGGCCGGAGCGATGAATCCACCCTCGCCCTGGACCGGCTCGATAACGATGGCGGCAAGGTTCTTGGCACCGACTCGTTTCTCCATGTAGGTGATTGCGCGCTTGGCGGCTTCTTCGCCGGTCATGCCGGCAGGGTCGCGGAACGGGTAGGACATTGGCACGTGGGTCACGCTCGAGGCGAATGGCCCAAAACCGTCGGCGTATGGCATGTTCTTGAAGTTCATGGCCATCGTCAGGTTGGTGCGACCGTGGTAAGCGTGATCGAATACCGCGATTTCGCCACGACCGGTGAACTTGCGGGCTAGTTTGACTGCGTTTTCAACGGCCTCTGATCCAGAGTTGAACAGCGCAGAACGCTTTTCAAAGTCTCCGGGAGTGTGACGGTTCAGAATTTCACAAACCTCAACGTAGGCCGCGTAAGGCGTGACGGTGAAGAGAGTGTGGGTTAGTTTGGCTACCTGAGCCGAAACGGCATCGATAACGCCCTGGTTGGTGTGGCCGATTGAAACCACTCCGATGCCCGAACCCAAGTCGATGAAGTGGTTGCCGTCGACGTCGACCAATATTGCGCCATTGGCATGGTCAATGTAGACGGGAAGAGCCGCACCAACGCCGTGGCTTACGGCCTGCAGACGTTTGGCGTGGAGTTCCTGGGATTTTGGCCCTGGAATGGAGGTGGCAACTTTGCGCTCTTGCGCGATCTTGAACTCGCTCATGAGTGCAAGTCTACGCTTGCTTCGGTGACATCGCGGGGTGGCCGGTCAATAATGGCAAGATTGAATGATGCGAAGCATAATAATTTTGGGATCCACCGGTTCGATTGGCACTCAGGCGCTCGAGGTGATTGCCGAGAATCCAGATCTATTCGAATTGGTGGGAATCGCAGCCGGCAGCAACTCCGCTTTGCTGGAGGCCCAAAGGCAACAGTTTAGGATTCCAGCCGAAAACGCGGTGCTCGGGGCAATGGCAGCCACCGAAATGGTGGAACGGTTGACGGCCGACGTGGTGGTTAACGGCATCACCGGTTCAATCGGTTTGGCGGCGACGCTGGCGACTTTGAAGACCGGCAAAACCCTCGCACTGGCCAATAAGGAATCGCTAATCGTCGGTGGCAAGTTGGTGACCGAAGCCGCCAAGCTCGGGCAAATCGTGCCGGTTGACAGCGAACACTCGGCCCTAGCCCAATGCCTCCTCGGGGGCAGCGCATCCGAGGTCAGAAAATTGATTTTGACGGCCTCTGGTGGTCCCTTTCGAGGCTGGTCGCGCGAGCGGCTCGAGGGTGTGACCCCCGCTCAGGCGCTGGCCCACCCAACCTGGGTGATGGGGCGGGTTGTCACCACAAACTCGGCGACGATGGTCAACAAGGGGCTGGAGATCATCGAGGCGCACCTGCTTTTTGACGTGCCTTTCGAGCGCATCGAGGTCACCGTGCACCCGCAATCGGTGGTGCACTCGATGGTTGAGTTCATTGATGGTTCGGTGCTTGCCCAATGTTCACCGCCAAACATGAAGCTGCCAATCGCGCTCGGAATGTCTTGGCCGAATCGAGTCCCAAACGTGGCAGCAGCCTGCGACTGGACCAAGGCTGCGACCTGGACCTTTGAGCCGCTTGATGAAACCGTATTTCGAGCCGTGAAACTGGCTCGGCAGGTCGGCTCGGCCGGTTTCACCTATCCGGCGGTTTACAACGCGGCCAATGAGCAGGCAGTCGATGCCTTCCACGACGGGCGAATCGGCTTCAACCAAATAGTCGATCTGATCGAGCGCGTGGTTGAGAGCCACGAACCTGAAGCAAATATGACTTTGGATACGGTTTTGGCGGCCGAGGTCTGGGCCAGGGCCCAAGCCGATGCACAGATTGCCAGGGTCAGCAAGTAATCCACAGCAAAAACTGAGAAGTTTTCGGTTAATAGCAAACTGTCAGACTGCTCGGTTAGATTTGAACGGTGATTGAAACTATTTGGTACATCGGGGGAATCCTCTTCATTTTGCTCGGCGTTGCGGTGTCGATTGCCCTTCATGAGGTTGGGCACCTTGTGCCGGCCAAGGCCTTCGGGGTTAAGGTCAAAAAGTACATGGTCGGTTTTGGGCCCACGTTGTTTTCGCGCAAGAAGGGCGAAACCGAATACGGCGTAAAGGCAATACCGCTCGGTGGTTACATAGCGATGGTCGGAATGTTTCCGCCACAAAAGCCTGGTAAAAAGATTCGATGGAAAGCCTGGTCGCGTCAGGTGGCAGCTGCCAGAGCTAGCCAACTGGAGCAGTTCGGGGCCGATGAGCCGGGTCGAAATTTCTATGAACTTCCCGTTCTAAAACGAATAGTCATCATGCTCGGTGGACCAGTCATGAACCTAGTGCTCGGTTGCCTGTTTATGATTGCCGCCCTGGTTGGCGTCGGCCCGATTGCCCCAACCGCGACCGTGGCCGAGGTTGTAGCCTGTGTGCCACTGACCTCAGCCTCGGGGGAGTGTTCGGCTAGCGACCCGGTGAGCCCAGCCGCAAAAGCTGGAATCCAGGCCGGTGACAAAATCACCGCGGTGGATGGCAAGGCTGGCATCACATTCGCAAATCTTCGTGATCGGCTTCGACCATTCGTGGGCAAAAGCGTATCCGTTTCGATTCTGCGAGCCGGAAAGACCATTGAGCTTCGCGTTTCACCGGTTTCTATTCCGCGGGCCAGCGTAGACCCGAACACCGGCAAGATAATCGTGGATTCAAGCGGCAAGCCGGTTTTGACCAGCCAGCCCTACATTGGTTTCGCTCCCGTTTACGAGCACCAACCACTGACGGTGGTCGCGGCCCTTTCGGCCTCTGGCGACACGGTCGGCCAAACCTTCAAGCTCATCATCGACCTGCCCCAGCAAGTTTCAAAACTCGCGGTCTCAACCTTTGGTGGCGGGGTGCGGGCTACCGACGGCCCGGTGTCGATTATTGGAGTGACCCAGATTGCCGGCGACATGGCAAGCGATTCGAGGGCTACCTGGCAAGAGAAATTGGGCTCGGAGCTGGGCATCTTGGCTTCACTAAACTTTGCCCTATTTGTTTTCAATCTGCTGCCACTGTTGCCGCTCGACGGTGGTCACGTTGCGGGTGGGCTCTATGAGTTGCTCAAGCGCGGTTGGTTCAAGTTGCGCAGAAAACCTAACCCCGGGCCAGTCGATACGGCTTTGATGGTGCCAATCACGACTGCCGTCTGGTTGTTGCTAATTGGCATGAGCCTATTGTTCATTTTGGCGGATTTTATAAATCCGATACATATCGGAGCCTAAAACGGGATTTCTCGAAGCCCAATTATGCTTGACTTGAAATTGACCCCCGCGAAAGTGAGCAATTTAAGTGGCTGCAATTAACCTTGGACTTCCAAAGCCTCCACCCCCGGTATTGACCCCGAGACGACAGACTCGTCAAATCATGGTGGGCAAAGTGGCGGTTGGCGGCGGTGCACCAATTTCGGTGCAGTCCATGTGCACAACCCCAACCACAAACATCAACGCGACTCTGCAGCAAATTGCCGAGTTGACCGCCTCGGGTTGCGAAATCGTGCGAGTTGCCTGCCCGAGTCAAGACGACGCCGATGTGCTTCACATCATCGCCAAGAAGTCGCAGATTCCGGTCATTGCCGACATTCACTTCCAGCCCAAATATGTCTTTCAGGCAATCGATGCCGGTTGTGGCGCGGTTCGGGTGAATCCGGGAAACATTCGTCAATTTGATGACCAGGTCGGCCCAATCGCCAAGGCTGCCAAGGCCGCCGGAGTCTCGATTCGAATTGGTGTGAACGCCGGGTCGCTAGACCCGAGGCTGTTGCAGAAATACGGAAAAGCCACTCCAGAGGCACTCGTTGAGTCAGCGGTGTGGGAGGCAAGCCTTTTTGAAGAACACGATTTTCACGACTTCAAAATCTCGGTCAAGCACAATGACCCGGTGGTCATGGTTCGTGCCTACGAACTGCTTTCCGAACGTGGCGACTGGCCACTGCACCTCGGTGTGACCGAGGCCGGGCCTGAGTTCCAGGGCACCATCAAGTCAGCGGTGGCGTTTGGGGCTTTGCTTTCCAAGGGCATCGGCGACACCATCCGCGTCTCGCTCTCGGCACCACCCGCCCAAGAAATCAAGGTCGGATCGCAGATTCTTGAATCGCTCAACCTGCGACCAAGAAAACTTGAAATTGTCAGCTGCCCAAGCTGTGGCCGCGCTCAGGTCGATGTTTATAAGTTGGCAAATGACGTGACCGCAGGTCTTGAGAAGCTAACCGTTCCATTGCGCGTGGCAGTAATGGGTTGCGTAGTAAACGGTCCGGGTGAGGCTCGTGAAGCCGATCTTGGTGTGGCATCAGGAAACGGCAAGGGGCAAATTTTCGTGAAGGGCGAGGTCATCAAGACCGTTCCGGAAAGCGAAATCGTTGCGACCCTCATCGAAGAGGCAAATCGCCTGGCCGCCAGCATGGATCCGACTCTAGTCGGAAGCCCGCAGGTTCTGGTCACCGAGAAGTAGTCAACGCCCCAGCTGCCTCGACGGGCAGGTAACATTGACTAATGCCTATAAGACTCTCATCCCTATTTCTGCGCACGCTTAGAGAAGACCCAGCCGAGGCCGAAGTCGCTAGCCACAAACTGCTGCTTCGTGCCGGCTACATTCGTCGCGCGGCTCCGGGGGTTTACACCTGGCTGCCACTTGTTCTTTTGGTCAAGGCCAAAATTGAAAAAGTGGTTCGCGAGGAAATGGCAAATGCCGGTGCCCAAGAGGTATTTTTTCCTGCTCTATTGCCACGCGAGCCATTTGAGGCCACCGGCCGATGGACGGAATACGGCGATAACCTCTTCCGCCTGCAGGACCGCAAGAAGGCGGATTATCTTTTAGCGCCAACCCACGAAGAGATGTTTACGCTTCTGGTCAAGGACATGTACTCGAGTTATAAAGACCTGCCAGTTTGCCTCTATCAGATTCAAAACAAATACCGCGATGAGGCTAGACCGAGAGCCGGTCTGCTTCGGGGTCGCGAGTTCGTAATGAAAGACGCCTACAGCTTTGATGTGACCGATGAGGGGCTGAGACTTGCCTATCAGGCACAGCGATCCGCCTATGAACGAATCTTCACGCGGCTAGGTGTTGACTACGTGATCGTTAAGGCCGATGCCGGAGCCATGGGTGGCTCGGCAAGCGAGGAATTCCTCTCGCCTTCCCTGATTGGCGAGGACACCTTTGTGCGCTCACCTGGGGGCTACGCCGCAAACGTTGAGGCGGTTGCCACAGTTGTGCCGGCCAGTATCCCGATTGAAGGCCAGCCAGCCGCCTTAGTGCACGATTCACCCAACACTCCAAACATCAAGACCCTCGTCGAACTGGCCAATGACAAAGTCAAGCGCGCCGACGGCCAAAGCTGGAGCGCGGCCGACACTCTGAAAAACGTGGTGCTCGCACTAACCTCACCAACCGGTAAGCGATCGCTAGTGGTTGTGGCGATTCCCGGCGACCGCGAGGTGGATGCTAAGCGGGCCGAAGCCGCTTTTTCTCCAAACGATGTCGAACCGGCCAACGAATCGGACTTCCTAGCGAACCCCGAACTGGTTAAGGGCTACATTGGGCCGGTCAAGAACGGTGTTCAACACCTTGGCGCCGACAGCGCGACTGGGATTCGATTCTTGATTGACCCGCGAGTCGTTGATGGAACCGCTTGGATTACCGGGGCGAACCTTGACCAAAAACACGTCTTTGACTTAGTCAAGGGCCGCGATTTCGAAGCCGATGGCGTGGTCGACATCGCCGAGGTAAGAGCCGGCGATCAGGCACCCGATGGTTCTGGTCCGCTGGAATTAGCCAGGGGAATCGAAATCGGCCATGTTTTCCAGCTCGGTCGAAAGTATGCCGAGGCGCTAGACCTGAAGGTTCTCGACGAGAACGGCAAACTGGTCACCGTCACAATGGGCTCCTACGGAATTGGTGTCACCAGATTGGTGGCGGTGCTTGCCGAG
>CAZLWT010000031.1:0-1848 GCA_964563325.1 uncultured Rhodoluna sp.
GTTCTGCCAGCGGACCCAACTCGGGCAGGATACATCTTCGGTGGTTGGTCGCTTACCGATGGTGGCAGCACCACGGTCACCATCTCATATGCACCTGGTGCCGATGCAACGCTTTATGCAATCTGGACGGCTGTCTACACTGTGACCTTCGACTCAAAGGGTGGCTCTCCGATTGCCGACCAGAGTGTGGTTTCAGGAAATGACGTTAGTTGGCCAACTGACCCAACCCGAGCCGGGTACACCTTCGCCGGTTGGAACAGCGCAAGTGATGGCACTGGAGTGAACTACACTCTCGAAGACCTAATCACGGTTTCCTCGGCGATGACTTTCTATGCAACCTGGACTCACAACTCGGTTGTTGTGACTTTCAACTCAAATGGTGGTTCTTCGGTTTCACCTTTGACGGTTGATAACACTCACGGGTTTGCTTTGCCGACCGCACCGACTCGCAGCGGCTACACCTTTGCTGGTTGGACGCTTCCTGGTGGTGCCTCGGTAACTGGTTCTTATGACCCAAGTGCTGATGTGACTCTTACTGCGACTTGGACGCACAACACAGTTGTTGTCACATTCAACTCGAATGGTGGTTCTTCGGTTTCACCTTTGACGGTTGATAACACTCACGCGTTTGCTTTGCCGACCGCACCTACACGCACCGGTTACACCTTCGCTGGTTGGACTCAGCCGGGTGGGGCTTCGGTCACTGGTTCGTATGACCCGACAGCGGATGTCACCCTGCTAGCGACTTGGACCATCAAGAGCTACACCTGGACGTTCGATTCAAATGGTGGTTCTTCAGTTGCTGCCGTTTCGGTGAATCACTTCGATGCGTTTGTTGCGCCTACGGCTCCGACTCGCACCGGTTATACCTTTGCTGGTTGGACACTGTTCGGTGGCGCTTCGATCGATGGTTACACGGCCACCGCTGACGCAACGTTCTATGCGACCTGGACAATCAAGAGCTACACCATCACCTTTGATTCGAATGGTGGTTCGTCGGTGGCGGCAACAACTCTCAACCACTTCCAGACCTTCGTGGCGCCCACGGCTCCAACTCGCGCGGGTTACACTTTCACATCTTGGAAGTTGCTGAACGGCACGGTTGTGGACGGCACTTACTCGCCGACCGCGAATGTGACACTTTATGCATTCTGGACCCCCGTTTACTACATCGTCTCTTTCGATACCCAAGGCGGATCTGCTGTCAGCAGTGTCAACGTTGACGTTGGCACGAACCTAACCTGGCCTGCCACCCCGACGAAGTTCGAATACGACTTCGTCGGTTGGAACACGCTGGCTAACGGAACAGGTACTGCCTACACCTCATCGTCGGTATTGCCAATCAACGCCGCGAAGACTTTGTATGCAATCTGGAAGCACAGCGAGTATGTGAGCTTCTTGTTTGACACTCAAGGCGGAAATGTAATCGCGCCTCAGACTGTGCACTGGAACTACGACCTGAACTGGCCGACTGTTCCTAAACGAGCCGGCTTCACCTTCCTTGGTTGGTCAAGAACCACCAACGGTGTTGTAGTTTCATCGATGACCGTCACCACAGAGCGCGTGATGTACGCGATCTGGGTAAATGACAGCTACACCGTGTCATTCAACTCACAGGGCGGAAGCGCCGTGACCAGCATGTCTGTGAACTACGGAACAGACATTGTTTGGCCAAGTGCCCCAACCCGCGATGGATACTCGTTCCTCGGCTGGTCTTCATCGCCAACCGGCTCGGTTCTAGCTTCATTGAATGTGACTTCGGGTCAGACGCTTTATGCAATCTGGAGCGAAAATCCTCCGATCACCGTGTTCTTCAACTCCCAAGGCGGCAACGTTATCGCACCGCAG
>CAZLWT010000031.1:1948-10481 GCA_964563325.1 uncultured Rhodoluna sp.
TCCTCCGATCACCGTGTTCTTCAACTCCCAAGGCGGCAACGTTATCGCACCGCAGACGGTTCGAGTTGGCAGCGATCTTCGTTGGCCTACCGTTCCGTCGCGCGCGGGCTACACCTTCCTTGGCTGGTCGAGAACCACTAACGGTGCGATTGTCTACTCGATGACAGTGACCACCGAACGCATGATGTATGCAATCTGGGCGATCGACAGCTACACCGTGTCGTTCAACTCCCAGGGTGGAAGCGCTGTGACCAGCATGTCTGTGAACTACGGAACAGACATTGCCTGGCCGGTTGCCCCAACCCGCGATGGATACACGTTCCTCGGCTGGTCTGCCACGCGCACCGGTTCGGTTCTCGTTTCGTTGAATGTGACTTCGGGTCAGGTGCTTTATGCAATCTGGAGCGAAGACACCCCAATCAGCTTCTTCTTCGACCCGCAGGGCGGCAATGTTATTGCCCCGCAGTTGGTCTTAGTTGGACATGATTTGCGTTGGCCTACCGTTCCTCACCGCACCGGCTACACCTTCCTTGGCTGGTCAAGAACCACTAACGGTGTTGTAGTTCCTTCGATGACTGTGACCACCGAACGCATCATGTATGCAATCTGGGCTATCGACAGCTACACCGTTTCGTTCAACTCTCAGGGCGGCAGCGCAGTGACGAGCATGTCGGTGAACTACGCAAACGACATCGTTTGGCCGGTCGCTCCGACTCGAACTGGATACCGGTTCTTGGGCTGGGCTTCGACCATCGATGGAGCGGTTCTAACCAGTTTGAATGTCACCGTCGGTCAGACGCTCTACGCACTTTGGAGAGCGAACATTGCGACCATAAGCCCAGTTATTTACCACACTGGCGCATCGGCAGTCCTAGACAAGAAGGCTGTTGCGTCTCTCACCAAGTTGGCAGGCCAGCTCAAGGGTAAGACTGGCGTCACAGTCAACGTTGAATCATGGGTTCTAAAGACTCCTGGATCCACCAAGTCTGCTGACACGGCCTTGGCTCAGGCCCGAGCTAACTCGGTGGCTAAGTTCTTGAAGTCACTTGGTGTGAAGGGCAAGATCATCGCAGTTGGAAAGGGTCGTGCAATCGAGACCACAAAGCTCGCTCTGCGATCGAACATCACAGCGACCTTCAACAATAAGTAAACGTTAGCGAAATGGCCCGCCTCTTCGGAGTGCGGGCCATTTTGGTTTTTGGCCCGGTTTCGAACGGTTTTTTGGTACAAAAAGCCAAGTTAGACTGAGAAAGATGCCATTCGAGGGAGTGTTCACGATGATTGCAAAAACCACAAAAAGATTCGCAGCAGCGGGTCTAGGAATAATGACGATTGTTGCCGGCCTTGCGCTCGGACCAGTTAGCCCAGCTAGCGCGCTAACCAGCCAAACGATAACTTTTGCCAACCCAGGCAACCAAGTCAAGACGACCACCGATCAGACCTTCCTGGTCTCGGCCACCACTGAGTATTTCGAGTTCCTGGATGTCACCTTGGTCTCCTTGACGCCAAGCATTTGTAGTGTTCCTGGAACTTCCTCCCCGTTCACCGTCATCATGTTGGGCGATGCCACAAATCTTGGAACTTGCACCCTGTATGCAACCCAAGCCGGAGATTCCGATTTCGCCGCCGCAACCCCTGTTGAACAGAGTTTCCAGATCACTGGAAGCACGCCAGCAACCTACGCGGTGTCGCTTGACCTTCAAGACGGATCGTCCCCAACGCCTCAGACCGTCACTTCAGGTCAGCAGGCAGTTCTACCTTCGGTTGACCCAACCAGAGTCGGTTACACCTTTGCGGGTTGGGCACTGAGTCCTTCAGGTTCCGCCGTGGCGATTCCGTTTACCCCGACCGCCGACGCCACGCTTTACGCCATCTGGAATCTAATCTCCACCAGCCGAGTCACTTTCGATTCTCAGGGTGGTTCGGTCGTAGCAAGCGTGACCGTAACCACTGGAACCAACCTAACTTGGCCTTCTGACCCAACCAAAGCAAGTTCCACCTTTGTTGGTTGGAACACCGCCGCCGATGGCACCGGAACCTCATACACTTCGGCTTCGGTGCTGGCAATCAGTGCAGCCACCACGTTTTACGCCATTTGGGCACCGAGTGGCGAGGTCAGCTTCACCTTCGATTCTCAGGGTGGCACCATCATCCCGCCGGTTTCCGTCACCGTTGGGCACGACTTGGGTTGGCCAACCGTTCCGACTCGTGCGGGCTACACCTTCCTTGGTTGGTCTAGAACCATCTCGGGTGAAATAGTGAACTCGATGACCGTGACCACAGAGCGTGTAATGTACGCGGTCTGGTCTCAAGACGGCGTCACCGTGTCGTTCAATTCCGAGGGTGGCTCTGCCGTCGAGAGCATGAATGTGCCTAGTGGCAACAACATCGTTTGGCCTGAAAACCCAACCCGCGATGGATACACGTTCCTCGGCTGGGCCACTTCGGCAAACGGCTCGGCTCTTGAGGTTCTGAACGTCACCGACAGCACAACCTTGTACGCGCTTTGGAGCGAAGACGAGCCAATCAGTTTCTTCTTTGACCCTCAGGGTGGCAACGTTATTGCACCGCAGGTGGTCATGGTTGGACATGATTTGCGTTGGCCTACCGTTCCTTACTTTGCCGGTCACACCTTCCTCGGCTGGTCAAGAACCACCGATGGTGAAGTTGTGTCTTCGATGACCGTGACCACAGAGCGCATAATGTACGCGATTTGGTCGATTGACAGCTACACCGTGTCGTTCAACTCTGAGGGCGGCACTGCCGTGACCAGCATGTCGGTGAACCATGCGACGGACATCGTTTGGCCAACCGCGCCAACCAGGCTTGGCTATAGCTTCCTTGGCTGGGCAGCCTCGGCTGACGGCACCTTGCTTCCAACCTTGAACGTGACGGCTGATCAGACGCTTTATGCTCTCTGGCACGCCGCCATTGCAACAATACGTCCGGTTATTTATCACTCGGCGGCTTCGGCGGTCTTGGACAAGAAGTCAGTTCAGGCGCTAACTAAGCTAGCAAGTCAACTAAAGGGTAAAACCGGCTTGAGCGTGAAGGTTGAATCTTGGGCCCTTAAGTCGGCCGGGTCAACCAAGGCTCAAGACAAGGCTTTGTCTCAAGCTCGCGCTGATGCTGTTGTCAAGTTCCTGCGTTCGCACGGCGTCAAGGGCAAGATCACAGCCATTGGCAAGGGTCGTGCGGTTGAAACCGGCAAGCTTGCTCGTCGATCCAACATCACCGCAACTTTCAACAATAAGTAGCTTTTAGCGACATGGCCCGCCTCTTCGGAGTGCGGGCCATTTTCACAGGTGCAGGGTCTAGGCTCGAAATATGAAGTCACCGCTCAAAAGCGCCCTGTGGGCAACAACATCCATCGTGTTATTACTCACACTGACCGCATGCGGTGCGACCACCCCGTCACCAACCGTGACGACACCTGCCACAGAGTCACCCTCAGCAACCTCAACCCCGCTGCCGACAATGTCGGCGGTCGAGGCCAAGCTTGCCTTCGCAAAGATCGCCAAGGCCAGCTGTTTTCTAGCCGAAAAGCTTGGCGAGGTAGAGACCATTGATGCCGCGGGCACCCAGACCGTTGTGGTCATGACTAATAAGGCAGATGCCTATCAAGATTTCAATGCCGCCTATTTTGTGGCACCGGACGAATACACGCTTATCTGGGAGATTGACGGCTTGACCTCCTGTGGCGCCTATTACACCTTCAGTATGGCCGAGGAAGCGGGTAAACCGGCGGCGATTGATGTGGTTTACCGTGCCTCCGATTCGGTCTATGAGACAACCGAAGACCTGGGTCAGTTTGGCACCAATCACATTGAATACACCGTCGTCGATGGCGTCATTTCTAGCGCCAAAAGAATCGACGCCAAGAACCCGAGCACAACCACTGTGCGCTATGGCAATCTGACCGACACCGAGCGCAACATAATCAAAACCGCGGTTGACCGCTATCAGGCAACGCTGAAGTGAATCAGTGAGCGGCGCTCTTCAAGGGGCGACGTCGCAATCTTAGGATCGCTTTATAAACCTCGAACCATAGGATTCCTGACACGCCCGCGAAGACCGCAATAAGTGCCTGCGGGCCAGTAAGTTCGCCCAGTTTGAAGCTTTCTCGTATGGGTGCAACCAGCAGCACCAAAGCCAAAATAGCTAGCGTTGCAAGCAAGATGCGCATCACCGCCGGGTTCCTCATGACGCGAAGGCTAGCCCAAGTCGAAAGGCTCCAGGAGCGGTTGGTAAGCATCAGCGCGAGGTTTCCAACCACCAAAGCCACGAATGCTAGCGACCGGACTGTCTCCTCGCCCAGCCCAAGCCCGATTCCCCAGAAATAGACGCACAGCACGGCGATGAGTGCCGAGAGGCCCTGCGCTAGGGCAATGAGCAAAACCGGAAGCTTCAAGATTGATTCGCCAAGTTTTCTCGGGGGTCTATTCATGACTTCCGGGTCGACGGCTTCGGATTCAAAAACCACCGATGAAGTTGGGTCAATGATCAGTTCGAGGAAGGCTATCAAAATCGGCAGTAGTGCAAGTGGCCAGGCAGCAACAAACACCGGGATGAGTGTCATGCCAAAGATTGGCACGTGCACGGCAACTATGTAGGCCATTGCCTTTCGCAGGTTTGCAAAAATTCCTCGCCCAGCCCTGATGCCCTTGGCTATCGAGGCAAAGTCGTCGTCGGTAATCACTAGGTCGGCAGTCTCACGTGCCACATCGGTGCCTCGCATGCCCATTGCTATTCCAATGTCGGCGGCCTTTAGCGCGGGGGCGTCGTTGACCCCGTCGCCTGTCATAGCGACCACTTCACCATGGGCCTTCAGCGCAGCAATTATGCGCAGTTTCTGAGCCGGCACCATCCTTGCGTAAATGTTTACGTGAGTGACTCGCTGGCTCAACTCCTCATCGGTCATTTCGCTGAGTTGTGCGCCGGTGAGAGCCCCGGCCGATGTTTCCATGCCAATTTCGGTCGCGATAGCCAAAGCGGTAGCGGGGTAGTCGCCGGTGATCATAATTGGGCGAATTCCGGCGGTGTAGCAGTTTGCCACGGCTTCGGCGGCGGCAGGGCGCACCGGGTCTTTTAGGCCCACGAGCCCAACGAAGTGAAAATCGTATTTGCTTGGGTCTTCACCGATTTCGGTTTCAGTTTTTAGGCTCGCCTCGGCAACCCCTAAAACTCGTTCACCTTTCGTTGCGGCCAACTCAACCTGCGCGAAGATTTCCGCCTGCTTTTGTTTATCAAGCTTGCATAACCCGATGATGGCCTCTGGGGCTCCCTTGCTAGCTACCAATAGTTCACTGGATGTCGTCTGTCGCCAAACATGAGTAATCGCCATCAGGTCAGAGGTGATTGTGTACTCACGTATTAGATCCCAACCATCACCCAAGGGGGATTGCAGCCGGAAGGCCTTATCCATCGGATCGGTTGGTTCAAAGGCCGAGGCCAGGCTGGCTATGCTGGCGCAGTGGGTGTTATCGGGGGATGTCATGTAAAACTCGGATACCTGCATGCGGTTGGTTGTCAGCGTGCCGGTTTTGTCGGTGCAAATGACTGTGGCCGAACCAAGAGTTTCGATTGCCATTGGGTTCTTGGCAAGAACATTGATCTTTGACATGCGCCATGAACCAAGCGCCATGAAAATGGTCAGCACAACGGGGAACTCCTCGGGCAACATCGCCATGGCTGTTGCGATGCCGGCTAGTGCGCCCTGCAGCCACAGCCCCCGTGTCAGACCAAACATGACGGCAACTATTGCTGCGGCAATCAGGGCGATAGTGGCGATCACCGCAACCAAGCGCCCGATTTCGCGCTCGAGTGGCGAAGCTGACTTTGAAATGTTTTTGAGCGACAGCCCGATGCTGCCGAGCTCGGTTCTTGTGCCGGTGGCCAACACCTGGGCCCGCCCGCGCCCGCGTACCAGCAGTGTTCCCGCAAATACGAAAGGCGTTGAATCTCCGCCGGGCTTACCCATCTCAAAGGCCATCGAGGCATGTTTGGCAACTGGCACCGACTCGCCAGTCAGGCTGGATTCGTCAGCCGAGAGATTCACACAGTCAAGCAAAACGGCATCGGCGGCAACTCGGTCACCCTCGTTTACCAACATGATGTCGCCCACCACTATCTCGCGGCTGGGTATTTTTTGTTCAACACCATCTCGAATCACCGAGGCTCGCGGCGCTGTCAGGTCGCGCAAGGCGCTGAGCGCCCGCTCTGATTTTCGGGCCTGATAGATCGAGATTGATATGACTAGAAGCACAAAACCAAGAAGCAACAAACCATCGAGCGGCTCTGAAATCAAAAAGTTTATTGTGCCGGCAATCAGCAATAAGAACAGCATCGGCTGCCGAAGCACATCCCAAGCCTGCCTAAAGAAACCGCGAGGCTTTGCTGTTGGCAACTCGTTTGGCCCGTCCAATTGGAATCTAGCGGCAGCCTCTTGACTGCTCAGCCCTTGCGCGCCTAAGCTCTTCACCTTTTGAGGCTAGCCGAAAACGGCTCTTATAACCCGCTTTTTTACTTGAATAACGGTTGCGCGGTGGTGCTACGCCTTTGCGGCCAGGTGGTGTTTCTGGTCGCACTTGGCTGTGAATGGCCCGCAGTGGCAAGCGCCCTGTGGGTTGTGGTCGCAGACGCACATTACCTCGGCCTCTTCAACCGTGGCACTATTTGATTTGCAGCCACAGGTTTTACCCTCGCCCGGGGTGCAGGCGCAAGAGTGGGTGGTGGCTTCTTGGGTGTCTTCGGTCATGGCGACTTCCTTCGGTGGGGAACTTCTAGTTTAGTTTGATGACCCCCGGCACGGTCGAAATCACGTACCTCGAGTTGAAGTCACCGTTATTGAGCTTGAAGTGGAAGCCGGGAACCAGCCAGCGTTGACCGGTATTTGAGTCAACCGATAAATAGACACGGTCAACTTTCTCGATGGCGGTTGGGCGATTCCAGCGAATGTTTGTGTGGCTACCGATGCGCAAGCCTTCGCCGTATTGTGGCACACCAATCCATTTGAGTTCGGTCCAGCGTCTTGCCGCCGTGATTTGCGAGACGGTTTTGAACAGGCCGTGATTGGTCAGGCTAACCAGGTGTCCTGAAGCGTTTGAAATCGCTCCCGAACTTCCCCAGCTGATGGTCCAGATTATCGGTGTTGCTTGACCGTGCACGAAACGTTGCCCCACCACATTGAACCCCCAGAGCAAGTTTGTGGTGAAGCGAAAATCCTTCGGCGAAACTCCTAGCTGACTGAGCAGGCCCTTCAGTGTTGCGATAGCCTTTGCCTCGCTCGGAATCTGGGCGACAGGCTTGGCGTTTTTGCAAACCGAATAGCTTGCTGTCACTGGGTGACAAACCGAGTCGGTGTTTTGGTTGCTGTAGTTCCAAGCGCCGGTCGCTAGATCTATCGACACCCATCGCCCGAATGGAGCCGAGTAGGTCTTTTTCGAACCGGCTACTAAGTGCCCGCTGATTTTCTTGGCTGCACTGGCGATGTCGAAATACTGTTTCAGTGGTGCCATGACGATGGATACGTTGTCTTGCGCAGCCACCGAATACAGGTGGTCCTGAGCTCCTCGGGTTGATAGCCCCGAAACGTCAACGCCATTCAGGCTTGGGTTTGGTGAAGCGGGCTTTGGGTTTCGGCTGGCTGCGGCCGCTGACTCAAATAGTGGAAGGTTGCTCACGGGATTGACGCTTACGGTGGAGGCCGCGAAACCTATTGCTGCCACTGTGAGTGCGGCCAGTGAGAGGCGCAGGATGGGCTTTGGTTTTCGCACCGAAACTGGCCTAAAGTCTGGAATCTGGCTGATGTTCAACGCCTCGGCCGGATCGGCCTGCTTCAGTCTTCGGGATAGTGATTCATCAAGTTCGTTCATATTGAGGTTATGTTCAGTCATCGCTAAACCTTTCGCTAGCCTTCAGGTTTAACGCGAGAGCCGCTCGAATGCGGGTGAGTCGAATGCTCACAGCGTTGGGGGTGAGTGACAGAATCTCGGCCGCAACTTTGACGGGTAAATCGTCGAGGTAAACCAAGCCAATAATCGCCTGATCTTTTGTTGGCAGGCCAGCTATCGCCCTCGCCAGTTCGTCATCTTTCAGCGCTAGTTGCTCGGCCGACGGAGCAAAGCGCGTGGTTGGGCTGAAGGAAGCGAAAAAGTGAAATTCCTTTAGTTGTTTGCGACGATGATTATTCAGAACGTAGCCGGCGATTTTATAGAGCCAAGCCAGCTCAAACTCTGTTGTGGCTTGATCTTTTTTGTTCCAAGCAACGCTGAAGGTTTCGGCGGCCAAATCTTCGGCAAAACTTGACTCTGCCCGACGCGCGAAAAACTTGGCAATCGGCAAAAAATTTCGTCGATAAAGAGCGTCAAATTCAGTCGCTTCCATAAACCATCCTCAAGTCGCCCCTAACTAGGTTGTGTCAGGATTGGCCGGAATCTTTCGGTGATTTGGAACTAGTTTTTGGGCAAGAACATCTTGCCGGCTACGTTGATGACTGCCTTTTTTGGGATGAATCTGGTGATGCCGGACATCA